>NZ_SPHM01000111.1:0-1003 GCF_005844125.1 Pseudoflavonifractor sp. BSD2780061688st1 E11 | reverse complement strand
GTTGTAAGTCCGGTTCGGGGGCGAGTGTCCGGAAACCTACCGCAGCAATGCGGCAAGGCGCTGGGTACTTAGCCTACTCAACGCGGTTAGCTTCGTTGACTACAAAAAGTACCATTCCAACAAGCAAAGCTATCACTTTATCCGGCGCACCAGCGACAGGATATGTAAAGAGCATGGGCTATCCGTCGTCGTACCGGGACAGGACAAGGGAAAAAGCTATGCAGAATACACCGCCGAAAAGCAAGGGACAAGCTACAAAGCAAAGCTGAAAACGGCGATAGATACTCTCATTCCCCAAGTGAAAGATTTTGACGAACTGCTGCGCCGCTTGCAGGAAATGGGGTATGAAATCAAACAGGGCAAATACATTTCCTTTCGCGCTGCCGGACAGGAACGGTTTACCCGCACAAAGACGCTCGGCGCGGCCTATACGGAAGAAGCGATAAAGGAGCGTATCAAGGGCGTGTATGTTGCCAAAACAAAAACGCTGCGGGAAGATAAGAAAATCCGGCTTGTCGTCGATCTTGAAAACAGTATCAAAGCCCAACAGTCGGCGGGCTATGAACGGTGGGCAAAAATCCATAATCTGAAACAGGCTGCTAAAAGCATGAACTTCCTAACCGAAAACAAGATTGAGTATTATAGCGAACTTGAAAGCAAGATAGCCGATATTATGACCGCTCATGACGCGGCGGCAAAGGCGGTTAAGGAAGTGGAACAGCGTATGTCTGATTTGTCGCTGCTTATCAAGCACACCACCACATACCGACAGTTAAAACCGATTTACGATGAATACCGAAAATCGCCGGACAAGGAAAAGTATCTGCGGGGGCATGAAAGCGAAATTATCCTGTTTGAAGCTGCGGCAAGGGCATTAAAGGAAATGCAGATAAAGAAGCTGCCCGATCTCGCCGCGCTGCGCAAGGTGGTGCTAGAATATAAATAGTGCAAGTCAAAATGAGAAAATTCCAAATAGACAATACATGATACAATAGAAGTATCG
>NZ_SPHM01000110.1:0-1062 GCF_005844125.1 Pseudoflavonifractor sp. BSD2780061688st1 E11 | reverse complement strand
CATATGGGTGGCTCCGACATTCGGAATGGGTGGCTCTATGCAACGGATTGAGTGGCTCCGAAGTCACGGAATACTCAACCCCCTCACTTAACGTAACCGGGAGCGGCTATTATACAACGGCAAAAAGAAATAATTTCATTCTTATCAACCAGATCCGCTCTTATCTTTTTTATTCTTTCAAGATCCCCTCACTTAACCCAATTGTCAGAGGCAGAAATACAAGGAGATTCGAAAAATCTTTTAATTTTCTGCTTCAAAAAAGATTTCCCCTCACTTATAATTCGAGGATCATACAGTGTTTTGAGACAAAGTTTTTGATAAAGTGCATAAAAAAACATCCCGCCCTTTTTGACCGGATGCCAATTTTTAATTCATAGATTTCTGTTATAAAAAATAGCCACCAGATTTTCCGGCAGCTATTTGCATATTAAATCATCACCATATTCTTTTTTATCCTTTCGCATTTACACTCCCTCTGATAAAAAATTTTTACCCTTCGAAAAAAATTAGTATTTTTTCAAAATTATTAAAAAGGTTATTAAAAAAGTCATCAGCATAAAGAAGCCGACGACTCTTAATAATGTTCCCTTAATTTCCCCTATCTTTATTTTTCTTTATTTCCTGCATCAACAAGATTCCAACCTGCAGTCCTATTTCCATATACACGCTTGCAGTTTCACTTGTAAGTTCATTGCACAGATCCAATAATTCCGAGTTTGGATTTGGATCATATTTTGCAACTGTTGTCTCTAACCTCTGATAAATTTCATCCATCCGTTCTTCATAATCCCGTTCCTCTTTATCTGGCCCAATGCCAAACAGCAAATAATCTGCGATTCCTCGGATAGTTGCCCTTTCAAAAATACCTTTTATCTGCGACATCTCTTTTCTCTCCTCATATGTGATTTTCATATGCATGATTATACTCGGATATTCGTACATTTTCAATATCCGAGTATATCCATACAATAATCACATATACTACACTAGTGTGCTGACTTGATGATATTTAACTAAATATTCTGGTAATCACAGCTGTTCTGATGTATAATCAAAAAAAAC
>NZ_SPHM01000010.1:0-98162 GCF_005844125.1 Pseudoflavonifractor sp. BSD2780061688st1 E11 | reverse complement strand
CATATGGGTGGCTCCGACATTCGGAATGGGTGGCTCTATGCAACGGATTGAGTGGCTCCGAAGTCACGGAATACTCAACTTTGGTCATTACGAAGCCTATATTAGTGTAGAACAGCCACTTGGAGCAGAATACAAGGCAGATTATATGCTGCTTGGACGGAATTCAATAGGTCATCATATTGTTTTAGTAGAATTTGAAAATGTGAATGTTGATTTTAGGCTGCAGAACTCCAATATGGAAACAGAGGCAGTACGAAAAGGAATGACACAGATTAATGATTGGAAACGATGGATGGATAATAATCGGCCGTACTTTTTGCAAAGTTGTGGGCTGTCTGATATTGGCAGAAATATTCCAACTTGGGGATTACGTATTAAAAAGGATGGATGATATTTCAAATCAAATGTGGGGGCAAATACAGTATGAAAGAGGGGTTCATATTATTACCTATGACAGACTCGTTGATAATATACTGAGATTAGGAAATGGGTTTTGATTTGTAGGATGTTAAGATATTTACATTGTATGCAATTTATTTTATGCAAAAATCCCAGTGAGTAATGAACCTGCATTCTTACTATGTTTTGCTATCTTTGACAGCTTTAATATGCCGCATTTTGCTGATTCTGTGATTGCTTTAACAATCTCAGCGGCAACTACATACCAGGCAAATCACGGCAAAACAGGGCAAATCTTAGCAAATTAGGAGGACTTTAAACATGATAAAAATACTTTTCATTTGCCACGGCAATATTTGTCGTAGCACAATGTCTGAATACGTTATGAAATACCTGGTATCCGAGGCGGGGCTTTCGGACCAGTTTTACATTGATTCCGCTGCCACCAGCAGAGAGGAGATCGGTAATCCGGTTCATCCCGGCACCCAGAGGAAGCTTCGCGAGGTCGGTATCCCATGTGGAGGCCACCGGGCCCGCCAGATGAGACGGGAGGAGTATGAGGAGTTTGACTATCTGATCGGCATGGATTCGTGGAATATCCGCAATATCAACCGGATCATCGGAAATGGCGATCCGGAGGGCAAGGTATGCCGGCTTCTGGATTTTACCGGCCGGGCAGGGGAGGACATTGCCGACCCATGGTACACGGGTAATTTTGATGCGACCTACCGGGATGTGAGGGAAGGGTGCGAAGCGCTCCTTGCTCAGATCATGGAGAGCGGAAGAATCAGATAGAAAATCGACAGTGTGTTGGACAGGAAAAGGCATACAAAAAAAGCGTACAGGAAGCAGCGATACTTTGTTAAAAAAATGACTAAATAATAAATCGAAATTGTCTGAATTTCTGTGCAGATCGATAAAAATGCGCTTTCCTGCGTTAAATAAGAAAACTTTTTGGTTGATTTCATTGACTTATCATGTATAATGGTAAAAGGGAGTAAAGAGGCTTTACTTTCTGTAAAATAATGAAAGAAAAGAGGTTTGATGTGAGATGGCAGAAATGAATTTAAGCAAATACGGCATCACAGGCACGACGGAAATTGTACATAACCCTTCTTATGAATTATTATTCGAAGAAGAAACCAAACCGGGTCTGGAAGGTTTTGAAAAGGGACAGGTAAGTGAACTGGGTGCTGTCAATGTCATGACTGGTGAATACACAGGGCGTTCTCCAAAAGACAAGTTCATCGTAGTTGATGAGAATTCCAAAGATACAGTATGGTGGACCTCTGATGAATACAAAAATGACAACCATCCTGCTACACAGGAAGCATGGGAAACAGTAAAGAAGATTGCGCTTGACGAACTTTCCGGCAAGAAGCTTTACGTTGTAGATGCATTCTGCGGCGCAAACAAAGATACACGGATGGCAATCCGTTTTATCATGGAAGTAGCATGGCAGGCACACTTTGTTACAAATATGTTCATCCAGCCTACGAAAGAGGAGCTTGAAAATTTCGAGCCTGACTTCATCGTATATAATGCGTCCAAGGCAAAAGTAGAAAATTATAAAGAGCTTGGACTGAATTCTGAAACAGCAGTTATGTTCAATATCACAAGCCGTGAACAGGTTATCGTAAATACATGGTACGGCGGAGAAATGAAGAAAGGTATGTTCTCCATGATGAACTACTACCTTCCGTTAAAAGGCATCGCTTCCATGCACTGTTCTGCAAATACGGATATGAACGGAGAGAACACAGCTATCTTCTTCGGACTTTCCGGAACAGGTAAGACGACACTTTCCACAGATCCGAAACGTCTTTTGATCGGTGATGATGAGCACGGATGGGATGACAATGGTATCTTCAACTTCGAAGGTGGATGCTATGCGAAGGTCATTAATCTGGATAAAGAATCTGAGCCGGATATCTACAATGCAATCAAGAGAAACGCTCTTCTTGAGAACGTAACTCTGGATGCAGACGGAAAGATCGATTTTGCGGATAAGAGCGTAACAGAAAATACACGTGTATCTTACCCGATCGACCACATTGAAAAGATCGTGCGTCCGGTTTCCGCAGCACCGGCTGCAAAGGAAGTTATCTTCCTTTCCGCAGACGCGTTTGGAGTACTTCCTCCGGTTTCCATTCTGACACCGGAACAGACACAGTACTACTTCCTGTCAGGATTTACTGCAAAGCTTGCAGGTACAGAACGTGGTATCACAGAGCCGACACCTACATTCTCCGCATGCTTTGGACAGGCATTCCTGGAGCTGCATCCGACAAAATATGCGGAAGAGCTCGTAAAGAGAATGGAACAGAGCGGAGCAAAAGCTTACCTTGTTAATACGGGATGGAATGGAACAGGAAAGCGTATCTCCATCAAAGATACCCGCGGTATCATCGATGCGATCTTAAGCGGTGATATTTTAAAAGCACCGACAAAGAAGATCCCGTACTTCAATATTGAAGTACCGACAGAACTTCCGGGTGTAGACACAAATATTCTGGACCCTCGTGATACATACGCTGATGTTTCCGAGTGGGAGACAAAAGCAAAGGATCTTGCTCAGAGATTCATCAAGAACTTCCAGAAATACGAAGGAAACGAAGCAGGAAAAGCACTTGTTTCTGCAGGACCGCAGGTATAAGAAGGCAAAGAAATCTGCCGGGTGTGACAGTTGTCGCACCCGGTTCTTTTCACCCCTTTTTCAGATTCATATTTTCTGAGAGAATTTGTTTCTGAGTTCTTTACATTACAGGTAAAATCCGTTAAGATAAGAAGATGGCGAAGTAAGTCACGAAGAGGGGAAACGTATGCTGTATGTAAAGCCGCATTTCTATGATCAATTTCAATGTATTGCAGATCGCTGCCCGGACACCTGTTGTGCCGGATGGCAGATCATGATCGATGAGGAGTCTCTTTTGAAATACAGCCGGGTAGAAGGTGGTTTCGGAAACCGGCTTATGACATCCATTGACTGGGAAGAGGGAGCATTCCTGCAGTTTGACGGGAGATGCAGCTGTCTGAATGAGAAGAATCTCTGTGATCTATACGAGGAGCTTGGCGAGGAGTATCTTTGCAGTACCTGCAGGATGTATCCGAGACATGTGGAGGAGTATGAGGATGTCAGAGAGTGGTCATTGTCCCTTTCCTGTCCCGAGGCGGCGAGGATGATTCTTGAGTGCGAGGAGCCGCTTACCTTTCTGACGGAGGAGACCGGGGAGAGCGAGCCGGAGCCGGACGAATCTTTTGATTTCTTATTATATTCCAGTTTAAATGAGATAAGGGAAATCCTGTTCAGGATGATACAAAACCGCGAAGAGGCGGCAGAGGTCCGGATGAAGCGTTGCCTGACGGCAGGAAAGGTCTGCCAGAAAGCGCTGGAAGAGGGAGGACTTTTCGGAATCGAGGAGGAGCTGGAGCAGATCCGGCAGGAAGCGTGCGGGGGAGAGCCTCTCGGATTTGAAGCAAAGTCCGCTTTCCTGAGAGAACTTTTTGAAATGGAGTTTCTCTGCGAAGACTGGAAAAAGGAGATTCACGAGGCTTTTGAAATCCTGTATGAGAATGGACAGGAGGCCTACGAGAAGATCCGTGAGAAATTTGGACCGGGAAAATGGGAGCAGTACAGTGAAAATCTGATGATGTTTTTTATCTACACCTATTTTTGCGGGGCGGTCTATGATGACAGTATCGATACCAAGATCTGTCTTGCTGTTTACAGTACTGTCATGATTCATGAACTCAGTATGGCGAGATGGATCCGGCAGGGAAAAAGCATGAAAAAGGAAGAGATATGGGAGACAGCCTGGCGGTATGCCAGAGAGATTGAACATTCGGATCAGAATCTGGCAGTTCTGGAGACTTATTTCCAGAAGGGACCGGATCCGTATGTTGCGTAAGAGGGAGAAACAACTTATAATAGTAATAATAGCTAAATGATAGTACTAAGGGGATAAATTCATGAAAAGTGCAAGAGAAAAAATTCTAAGACGAAGAATCCTGATCGCAGTTTGTTGCGTTATCGCTGTTGTGGTCGGGATTGTCGTCTGTGTTCAGATAAAAGAGAGCCGCCCGAATCAGTATGAGAAAAACCGTAAGCAGCTGGAACAGATGGAGCAGGCGGATATATCCGAGACGGAAAAGCAGTGGGAGAATCTGGAAGGAGCCAATGAAAAGACAGAGATTGACACGTCCAAGCGGAATGAATATGGAGTCGTAGAGCTTGATAATGCGACGATCAAGAAAGCATTCAGCGGCGTCGTTGTAGTAGGGGATTCTTTTTCGGAGGCGCTGGATGTGTACGGACTTCTGGACGAGGGATCTGTCATCTATAAGAGGGGTGCCTCAGTCAATGAGATCGATGAGCTGGTTCAGAAAGTGATTTCCATGAAGCCGTCCACAGTCATCATGGAGTTTGGATGCAATGATCTTCAGATGTATAATTCCGATATTGACGGGTTCATCGAAAAGTACCAGTCTGAGATTCAGAAGATAAAAGATGCGCTTCCGGACACGATGATCTGTGTAAATTCCATTCTTCCGATGACGGAGGAGAAAGTCAAGGAGAAAGCCGGACGTGAGAAACGTCCTCAGTACAATGAGGCCATCGAGAAGATGTGCGATGATGAGGGATACCTGTACATCGACAGCAGTTTCATTGTGGAGGCAGACAGCGGCCTGTATGAGCAGGACGGAATCCACATGAAAAAGGAATACTACGAACAGTGGTTATCTTATATTGTAGAAAAGGCGGGACTTTGATCATGAAAAAGAAAAGGAGAAAGGATTTGAGCGGGATCATTGTCAAAGTATGCTTTGCGGCATTTCTGGCGGTGTATCTGGGAATGCTCTGCATGCAGGGGTATGCAAAGGATGTCTCTGTGGAAGGAATCAGGAAAGAGTTTGAAAGTGAAAAGCTTCTTGACGGGATCGAAGAGATGAAAGATAAGGATCTGCGCAGATATTATGGAATAGAAAGCAAGGACTGTGAGGGATACTTCTACTATAAGGCGGAGTCGCCGATGGCAGTGGATGAGCTTCTTGTACTGAAGACAAAGAATGCTCAGGACGCCGGACGGTTTGAGGAAGCAGTAAACAATCGTCTGGACAGCCAGATCGAGAGCTTCGAGGGATACGGAGTCACCCAGACTGCGCAGCTGAAAAAGGCGTATGCGCAGTCGGAGGGAATCTATGTAATTTACATGGCGGGCGATCAGGCGGATGACTGGAAATCTGCTTTTGAAAGCGCGATAAAATAGTCGGTGGAGGGAAATGACATGCTTTTAAACAGTCTGAATTTTATATTTGCATTTCTTCCGGTTGTCCTGATTCTGTTTTATGTGGTGCCGGGAAAATGGAAAAATCTCGTGCTTGCCCTGGCCAGTATTTTTTTCTACGCATGGGGCGAGCCGGTTTATGTTGTATTAATGCTGTTCAGTGCGGTGATGCATTATATGCTGGCGATCGATATCGGCAGAAAACAGAAACGCAGCCGCAGTGCGGTTCCATCCCTTGTTTTTGTCATTGTGATGGATGTATTTATTCTTGGATTTTTTAAATATTACGGATTTTTAAGCGGCGCAGTCAATGAATTGCTCGGAACCGGCTTCTCTACATCAGCACTGACGCTGCCGATCGGTCTGTCCTTTTATACATTTAAAAATCTTTCCTATGTGATTGATGTGTATAAAAAGAAATGTGAACCGGAACGGGATCCGATTACATTTATGGCATATGCGTCATTGTTTGCCTGCATGTCTGCCGGACCGATTGTCCGCTATGCAGATATCAAAGACGATCTCTATGCCCACAACGTATATATGTCAAGGCTTGGAGAGGGTGCGAGACGCTTCATCCTCGGTCTTGCGAAAAAAGTCCTTCTGGCAGATCAGTTATCCATGATGATTACCCAGATTCAGGACTCCGGATCATCTATGTCCATGGTGACGGCGTGGATTTATCTGTTTGCCTACACGATGCAGATTTTCTTTGACTTCTCGGGCTATTCTGACATGGCCATAGGAGTCGGAAATATGCTTGGATTTGAATTTAAGGAAAACTTTGATTATCCATATATCGCAAAGAGCGTGACAGAATTCTGGAGAAGATGGCACATGTCACTGAGCGGATGGTTCCGGGATTATGTGTACATTCCGCTTGGCGGAAACCGTGTCTCCGTTCTCTGCCATCTGAGGAACATTGTGATTGTCTGGTGTCTGACCGGAATCTGGCACGGGGCAACCTGGAACTTTCCGGTGTGGGGGCTTTATTATGCCGTGATTCTGATTGGTGAAAAATATGTGTGGAAGAATCTGGTCTCCAGGCTTCCGGGATGGGCAGCCAATACTTATACGATGCTGCTTGTCATGTTTGGGTGGCTGATTTTCATGAACACATCCTGGGATGCGGCGGCAGGAATGTTTGCCTCCCTCCTTGGATTTGGAGCATCTTCATTGATCGATGTGACAGCCGGATATTACTTAAAAACAGGAATTCTTCTGTTCGCACTGTGCGTACTGGCCGCAAGACCGGTTCTGAAGAAGCTTTCCGAGCGGTTTATTGAGCGCTATACGATTGTCACAGTGCTTGTGTATCTTGTCATGTTTTTACTCAGTATCGGCGGACTGGTATTTAATTCTTATCAGCCGTTTCTCTATATGCAGTTTTAAGGGGAGGTGTCAGATTTGGAAAAAGAGAAATTACCGGCATCGTATTTCGTGGGATTTATGTTTGCGATCCTGATTCTGGTCCTTTCCATTGTGAATCTGTTTTCCGGAACGAAGAAAGTCTCGGAGACGGAGAACAGGGAGCTTGCGCAGAAGCCGGAACTGACTGCAGAGGCGGTCGGCAGCGGAAATTATGCAAAGCAGTATCAGGAGTATTTTAACGATCAGTTTGTGTTCCGGGATTCCTGGATCCAGTTAAAGACCGGGTTTGACCGCCTCCTTGGCAAAGTAGAGGAAAACGGAGTCTACATCGGGAAAGATGGTTATCTGATCGAAAAGTTTGAAAAGCCGGACCAGACTACGGTAAATAATACGCTGGGGGCTATGGCGGCCTGGAAAGAGAAGTATAAAGATATCACGCATTACGCAATGATTGTACCGACAGCATCGGAGATTCTGGAGGACAAGCTACCGGCGCTGGCTTTGACAGCGGATCAGGATTCCAGTATTGATCAGGCTTATCAGACGCTGACCGGAAAGGGGCTGACGACAATCGATCTGAGGGACACCTTCCGTAAGAACACGAATCAGCAGCTGTTTTATAAGACGGACCATCACTGGACAACTTCTGCGGCTTATCTTGCTTTCCAGCAGTTTGCGGAGGTGGCAGGGCTTGACACTTCAGCTGTAACATATGAGAAAATGCCTGTGACAGATCAGTTTCAGGGTACGCTTTCCGCAAAAAGCGGATGCCGGACCGGTGTGAAAGAGGAAATCGACGTCTTCATTCCCAAAAAGAATGAAAATACGACACAGGAGCAGGTGTCTTCGATTGTCGAGTATACAGATGATCAGAAAAAAACCGGAAGCTTCTACAACACCGATAAGCTGGATCAGAGAAATGCGTATGAGGTCTTTTTCGGCGGCAATCACGGGCTGTTAAAGATCAAGACACCGACTACGGAGAATAAGCGGCTTTTAGTTCTGAAAGATTCCTATGCGAATTGTTTCCTGCCGTTTCTTGCACCGTATTACCGGGAGATTGTCGTTGTCGATCCGAGATACTATTATGGGGACTTATCGGAACTGATGGAGACAGAATCCATCAATGAAGTGCTGTATCTCTACAGTGCGGATACGTTTTTTGCGGATACTTCTTTTGCCGCGCTGACGGAAGAGTAGGAAGCGGAATTTCCGGATAGTTTGACCCGGCTGGAAAAATGCAAATTGACACCGGGTGGCGATCTATATATAATAAGGATAGAATACGAGCCGGCCCCGAGAGGCCGGAGAGAAGGAGTTCATAACCATGAAAAGAGTATTGCTAAAACTGAGCGGAGAAGCTCTTGCAGGTGATAAAAAGACAGGATTCGACGAGGCAACCTGCCTTGGAGTAGCTCATCAGGTCAAAGAGCTTGTCGATCAGGGAATTCAGGTAGCTATTGTAACTGGAGGAGGGAACTTCTGGAGAGGCCGTACGAGTGAAACGATTGACCGTGTCAAAGCGGACCAGATCGGTATGCTTGCCACAGTAATGAACTGTATCTATGTTTCCGATATTTTCCGTTTCGCAGGCATGGATACAGAAGTATTCACACCATTCGTATGCGGCGCTTTTACAACCCTTTTCTCAAAAGATGCGGCGGTAGAGGCACTCAATAAGGGAAAGGTCATTTTCTTTGCGGGAGGAACCGGACATCCGTATTTCTCCACAGATACCGGTGCGGTATTAAGAGCGATCGAGATTGAGGCAGATGCGATGCTGCTTGCAAAAGCGATCGACGGAATCTACGACAGCGATCCGAAAGTCAATCCGGAAGCGAAGAAGTACGATGAGATTTCCATTCAGGAAATTATCGATAAGAAGCTGATGGCGGTCGATCTGACTGCATCCATCATGTGCCTGGAGCACAAAATGCCGATGCTGGTATTCGGGCTGAGCGAGGAGAACAGCATTGTCAATACCATGAGCGGGAACTTTACAGGAACGAAAGTGACTGTTTAAGAAAGATCACAGGAGGAACTATCTATGCATGAACAATTAAAGGTATACGAAGAAAAAATGCAGAAAACAATGAAGAGTCTGGACAGCGATCTTGCGGCAATCCGTGCCGGAAGAGCAAACCCGCATATTCTGGACAGACTTACGGTGGATTATTATGGAGTACCGACTCCGATCCAGCAGGTGGCAAATGTTTCTGTTCCGGAAGCCCGGATGATTCAGATTCAGCCGTGGGAGAAAAGCATGTTAAAGGAGATCACAAAAGCGATCCAGACATCTGATATCGGAATCAATCCGACAAACGATGGACAGTTAATCCGTCTTGTGTTCCCGGAACTGACGGAAGACCGTCGTAAAGAGCTTGCCAAGGACGTGAAGAAAAAAGGTGAACAGGCAAAGGTTGCCATCAGAAATATCAGAAGAGACGGAAATGATGCCTTCAAGAAGTTAAAAGGCACAGAAGTTTCAGAAGACGCAATCAAAGATATGGAAGATGAACTTCAGAAAGTGACGGATAAATATATCAAAGAAGTCGATAAGGCAGTAGAGGCAAAGACAAAAGAAGTCATGACCGTATAAGGAAAACCGGCGGGAAAAGCGGAGCAAGGAGGGAATGGCCTCCTTGCTCTATATTTATCAAGGAGGAAGTGTTATGAAGATACCTCAGCATGTCGCTATCATTCTGGATGGAAACGGAAGATGGGCGAAGAAGAAAAATATGCCTCGTAACTACGGCCATGCACAGGGAAGTAAAAATGTAGAAAGAATCTGTGAGGCCGCCTACAAAATGGGAATCAAATACCTGACGGTTTACGCCTTTTCCACAGAGAACTGGAACCGTCCTGCGGATGAAGTCAATGCATTGATGAAGCTTCTGCGCAATTATATGAAAACCTGTCTGAAGACTGCGGAGAAAAACCGGATGCGGGTACGGGTGATTGGAGATAAAAGCGGACTGGATGATGACATCCGCAACAGAATCGAAGAGCTTGAGAAGGCGTCGGATAAAAATGACGGATTGAATTTCCAGATTGCAATCAATTATGGAAGCCGTGACGAAATGCTGCGTGCCATGCGGAAGATGGCAGAAGATGTGAAAGAGGGGAAAGTGCTGCCTGAGCAGATCGATGGACCGCTATTTGAGTCTTATCTGGATACATACGGAATTCCGGACCCGGATCTTTTGATCCGTACAAGCGGGGAATTGCGCCTTTCGAACTATCTTCTATGGCAGATGGCCTACACAGAATTTTATTTTACCGATGTTCTCTGGCCTGATTTTACGAAAGAGGAATTAGAAAAAGCAATTTTGCAATATAATAATAGAGACCGGAGATACGGGAAAGTGAAGGAGGAAGAAGCAGATGTTTAAGACAAGACTGTTAAGCGGGATACTGCTCGTGGCTATTGCGCTTGCCACGATTATTCCAGGAAATGATATCCTGTTTGTGCTGCTTCTTCTAATCAGTCTGATCGGAATGAGCGAACTGTATAAAGTAAGCCGGCTGCAGGCCTCTCTTCCTGGAATTGTCGGCTATGCAGCAGCAGCGGCATATTATCTGCTGATCCGGCTTGAGGTCAAAGGCCCGGGAGAAAACAGGATCCTGCAGTATATTGACGGACAGGGGCTTGCCCTGCTTGTTATTGTATTTTTGATTGTTCTGATGGCAGTATATGTATTTTCGTATCCAAAGTATGTGTCGGAAGAGATGATGCTCATCTTTTTTGGCGTTTTTTACGTGGCGGTGATGCTGTCATATGTTTACCGGGCAAGAATGATACCGGAGGAGGGAGCGTATCTGGTATGGCTCGTATTTCTTTGCTCCTGGGGATGCGATACCTGTGCTTACTGTGTCGGAATGCTGATTGGAAAGCACAAAATGTCTCCAAAGCTCAGTCCCAAAAAATCGGTGGAAGGAGCGGTCGGCGGAGTAGTGGGAGCGGCGCTTCTGGGCGCGCTTTATGCTGCGGCGGTGAGCCATTTCGCAGACGCGGATGCGTCGCCGGCACTGTATGCTTTGATCTGCGGAGCGGGCGGACTGATTTCCATGGTAGGTGATCTGGCCGCATCTGCAATCAAAAGAAATCATAATATCAAAGATTACGGGAAACTGATTCCGGGACACGGAGGAATTCTGGACCGGTTCGACAGCGTGATCTTTACGGCACCGATCATTTATTATCTGAGTATCTTTTTTATTTAATAAGTAGTCAGGAGAAGAAACATGAAAAAAATTGCCATATTAGGATCCACCGGTTCGATCGGCACCCAGACGCTTGACGTGGTGCGAGAGAACGGGGACATTGAGGTCGTCTCTCTGGCGGCAGGATCCAATACAGAGCTTTTGGAAAAGCAGGTTCGTGAGTTTCATCCGAAAGTTGTCTGTGTCTATCAAAAAGAACGTGCGGCGGACTTAAAAGAGCGCCTTAAGGATAAAACTGTAAAAATTGTCACAGGAATGGATGGCCTGATTGAGGCGGCCTGTATTCCTGAAGCGGAGATTGTTGTGACGGCGGTTGTAGGGATGATTGGTATCCGGCCGACGATTGCCGCCATTGAAGCTGGAAAAGATATTGCACTTGCAAATAAGGAGACCCTTGTTACAGCGGGACATCTGATTATTCCGCTTGCCAGGGAAAAGGCAATCCGTATCCTTCCGGTGGACAGTGAGCACAGCGCGATTTTTCAATCCCTGCAGGGAAATGCCGGAAATAAAATACAGAAGATTCTTTTGACGGCGTCCGGCGGACCATTCCGCGGGAAAAAGCAGGAAGATCTGCTGAATGTCAAGGTGGAAGATGCGCTGAAGCATCCGAACTGGTCCATGGGAAGAAAGATCACGATTGACTCTTCCACCATGATCAATAAAGGCCTGGAAGTAATCGAAGCCAAATGGCTGTTTGATGTATCCGTAGATGAGATTCAGGTTGTGGTCCAGCCGCAGTCGGTGATCCATTCCATGGTGGAGTACGAGGATGGCTCTGTGATTGCACAGCTTGGAACACCGGACATGAAGCTTCCGATCCAGTACGCGCTATATTATCCGGAACGAAGATATCTTCCGGGCGACCGCCTGGATTTCTGGAGCCTTTCCCATCTGGACTTTGAAAAGCCGGATCTGGATACTTTTTACGGGCTGGCACTTGCCTATGAGGCAGGAAGAGAGGGAGGCAGCATGCCGACCGTGCTGAATGCAGCCAACGAGCTGGCTGTCAGCATGTTCTTAGACAGACAGATCACATATCTGGAAATCGTGGAGATTATAGAGGACTGTATGAAGGCTCATAAGAAGATTGAGAATCCTTCCTTAGAACAGATTCTTATGACTGAACAGGAAACATATGAAAGAATTCGCAGCAGGAGGTAGCAGACAGTTTGGGAATTATTCTTGCAATTATCATTTTTGGATTTATCATTTTTATCCATGAGTTTGGACATTTTCTTCTTGCCAAACTCAACGGGATTGAGGTGCAGGAGTTTTCTATCGGAATGGGGCCGAAAATCGTAGGATTTCAGAGAAAAGAAACGCAGTATTCCATCCGGATTCTGCCGCTTGGCGGATTCTGTGCCATGGGCGAGGACGAAACTGAGGACGGGGAGAGCGTCGGGAATTTCAACCAGAAATCCCCGTGGAGACGGATCAGTGTCATCGTAGCAGGGGCAGGATTCAATTTTATTCTGGCTCTGATCGGAGCCATCATTATTACAGCGTGGATCGGCGTGGACAAACCGATTGTAGCTTCGGTGGAAGAGAATTATCCGGCGGCTGAGGCAGGACTGCAGGCCGGGGATGTTATCAAAGAAATCAACGGACGCAGTATCCATCTGTTTCGGGATGCAACGACTTATAATCAGTTTCACCAAAATGAGGAGATTGATCTGACTTATGAGCGGGACGGCGTGGAGACAACGGTTCATTTAACGCCGCAGTGGGATGAAGAAAGCGGAATGTACCGGTATGGGTATTCTGGTGGCGGATATGTAAAGACCGGCTTTTTTGAAACGATAAAATACAGTTTCTACGTGGTTGAATACTGGATCACATCCACAATCGAAAGCCTGAAGATGCTCGTTACGGGACAGATCGGAATGGACAGCATGTCCGGTCCGGTAGGAATTGTCGATGTGGTGCAGGATACCTACAATCAGAGCAGAAGCGGCGGAGCATCGCTTGTATTTCTTAACATGCTGAATCTTATGATTCTGCTTTCTGCCAACCTGGGTGTCATGAACCTGCTTCCGATTCCGGCACTGGACGGTGGGCGGCTTGTATTCCTGATCATAGAAGTGATCCGCGGGAAACGGGTGCCGCCGGAGAAAGAAGGCTATGTTCATATGGTCGGAATGGTTTGCCTGCTTTTGTTGATGGTTTTTGTAATGTTCAATGATATACAGAGAATTTTTCTCTGAATTACAGAAGGTGCCGCACGGATGTGCGGTGCCTTTTCCTGTTTAACAGGAAACCTCGTTCCCTGTTAAATAAAAACGCTCCGCGGGATGCACACTCGCACGAAGCAGAAATTTGTCGCTGCAGAGACCGCGCTCGGCGCGAGAGTTCTGCGGGCGGAACTCTTTGTTCTCTTCAAGGCATGTTTTCGGAAGTGCCTTCATATCTTGAAGAGAAGAAATGCTTTGAGGTGGGCATGAACGAAATTTACGGAATGCAGGAAAACAATATTGATAAAGGGAAGCTGAAAATACAGATCACATCGGAGGCTACATCCTTCCCGGTGGAGGACGCAAGTATCCGGATCACCTATACCGGGGTGCCGGATCAGACGATTGAGACTGTCTCCACAGATTCTTCCGGACAAACGGAGACGCTGGAGTTGCCGGCCCCTCCGGTAGAGTACAGTCTGGATGAGCGTCAGGAGGAACAGCCTTACTCGGAATATACACTGGAAGTAACAGCGCCAGGATTTGAACCGATTCAGATCGCGGGAACAGAGATTCTCTCAGGGGTAACTGCGCTTCAGAATATCCGGATGCTTCCTCTGGAACGTGAGGAAGGTCAGGAGGTCTATGTGATTCCGGCACATACGCTGTTTGGAAATTATCCGCCCAAAATTCCGGAAGCCGAAATCAAGCCGATGGACGAATCAGGAGAGATTGTTTTGAGCCGCGTTGTAGTGCCGGAGTACATTGTTGTACATGATGGGTCACCGCGGGATTCTACGGCATTGAATTACTATGACAGATACAAGGATTATATTAAAAATGTGGCGTCCAGCGAAATATATGCGACATGGCCGGAGGAAGCGATCAAGGCTAATGTCCTTGCAATTATGTCCTTTACATTGAACAGGGTTTACACAGAATGGTACAGAAATCAGGGATTTGAATTTACGATTTCCTCCTCCACTGCCTTTGACCATAAGTGGATTCCGCAACGGAATATTTACGACACGATTTCCGTAGTTGTGGATGATCTGTTTGCGTCCTATCTTTCCAGACCGAACGTACGCCAGCCGATCCTGACTCAGTATTGCGACGGAAAACAGGTGACCTGTCCGGGATGGATGACCCAGTGGGGTTCCAAAGATCTGGCGGATCAGGGATACAGTGCAATCCAGATCCTGCGTTATTTTTACGGAAGTGACATGTATATCAATACCGCCCAGGAGATTTCCGGGATTCCGTCATCGTGGCCGGGTTACACATTGGAAAATGGGTCTTCCGGCAGCAAAGTTCTGCAGATGCAGGAACAGCTGAATGTGATTGCGGGAGCTTATCCGGCGATTCCGAAAGTGGATGCGGACGGAATTTACGGTCCAAGGACGGAAGCGTCAGTCCGTAAGTTTCAGGAAGTGTTCGGGCTTCCGCAGACGGGGAAAGTAGATTACCGGACCTGGTATAAAATTTCGGAGGTCTATGTGGGCGTTTCCAGGATTGCGGAACTTGTATAAAAGAATAAATAGGGTTGCGTATCGGGCAGGAATTTCTCTATAATAGACAGTAAAGGATGATTACGGAGAAAAGCATGAGAAAAAGAGAAAACAGATTCTTAAAAGGATGCGTTGTTCTGTGCGTCATATTGATTCTGGCAGTTGCGGCAGGACTTGCCGGTTTGTTCCGCGGGTCTGTGTCAACGGTTAAAGAGAGGACTGCTTCTTCAGCAGAACAGCCGGTATTTCAGGAAGTCGAAATTCCGGCCGAAGAAGTAGCGGAGAAATTTTATTACAGTACGTTAAGTGAAGAAGAACAGCAGGTGTATCAGGCTGTTCTTCAGGGTGTCCGGAATAATTCGGAAACGATTAACGTGGAGATGACAGATGCAAAGCGGGTCAACCAGATTTATGAATTTGTTCTGAATGATTTCCCGGATATTTTTTGGTGCAGCGGTGCGGCGGAGACGACAGCTTATCAGATTCCGGGAGGAGGATATTCTGAGTTTTGCCCGGAGTATACCTACGAGGGGGAACAGAAGGAACAGATGCAGGCGCAGATTGAAGCGGAGGCAGAGGCCATTCTTGGTGCGGCGGATGTATCACAGAGCGATCCGGAATACGACAGAATCCGGTATGTCTATGAATATGTTATCCGTTCGGTTGACTATGTGGAAAATGCAAGTGACAGTCAGAATCTCTACAGCGCGCTTGTCAATAAGGAGTCTGTTTGCGCCGGTTATGCGCGGGAGACCCAGTATCTTCTGGAACGGCTTGGAGTATTCTGCACATATGTCACAGGGACAACCAGAGGACAGCCGCATGCATGGAATCTGGTCCGGTGTGACGGGAACTATTATTACGTGGACACCACCTGGGGCGATCCGGTCTTCCTTCAAACCGACGGCGGGTCGATTCCGGAAGAACAGCAGATTCAGTACGATTATCTTTGCTGCAGTGAACAGGAACTATTCCGGACGCACGAACTGGATGCAGATGTTACATTTCCGTCCTGTACTGCTGTGAACGATAATTACTATGTAAGAGAGGGATGCTATTACCAGCGTTTTGACCAGGACCGGATGCAAAAACAGCTGAATGAGGAGATTTCTTCCAAAGAGCCGGTTTCTGTCTTCAAGTTTTCAGGGCAGTCAGCTTACGAAGAGTCCAGAGACAGGCTTATGAACGGGCTGATACGGGATGCGGCATCGATTCTGGCACAGCAGAACGGCCTTTCAAGTGCCCGGTATTCCTATCAGGACGATCCGGTTCTGTGTAAGATCACCGTTTACTGGCAGTATGAATAAAAAGGAAGAAAATTCCGGAAAAGCGTTGAAAAACAAAAAGAGATATGGTAAAATCTTTACAATTTGAGAAGGAGGGCGCTCGAGTATCGAAAAAGACACTCATGCGCCTTTCTTTTTGCGCAAACAAACATATAGAAACTACGAAGGGATAAGGTGAAGCTATGAAAGCATTTCTGATTTTGGAAGACGGAACCGTCTTTGAAGGAACAAGCATCGGCTCGAAGAGAGAGATGATCAGTGAAATTGTCTTTAACACCTCTATGACAGGTTATCTTGAGGTCCTTACGGATCCTTCTTATGCCGGACAGGCAGTTGTCATGACTTACCCGTTAATTGGAAATTATGGAATTACTCCTGACATGGAGTCGAAAAAAGCGTGGCCGGACGGCTATATTGTGAGAGAACTCTCCAGAATGCCGAGCAATTTCCGGTGCGAAGGAACGATACAGGAATTTCTGGAAAAGCAGGATATTCCGGGCATCGCAGGCATTGATACCCGTGCTCTTACGAAGATCCTGAGAGAAAAGGGAACCATGAACGGTATGATTACAACCAATGCTGCCTATAATCTGGAAGAGGTACTTCCGAAGATTGCGGCATATGAGGTTGGAGATGTTGTTTCCAAAGTAACATGTAAAGAGCCTTATGTGCTTCCGGGAGATGGCTACAAGGTTGCGCTGATGGACTACGGCGCAAAGAACAACATTGCCAGGTCCCTGAATCAGAGGGGCTGTGAGGTTACCGTGTATCCGGCTCATACAAAGGCGGAGGAAGTACTGGCGGCAAACCCGGACGGGATCATGCTTTCCAACGGTCCTGGAGACCCGAAGACATGTACCGGTATTATCGAAGAAGTCAGAAAGTTTTATGAAAGTGATGTGCCGATTTTCGCGATCTGCCTTGGGCATCAGTTGATGGCACTTGCAAATGGGGGAGATACCCACAAGCTGAAATATGGACACCGCGGCGGAAACCATCCGGTGAAAGATCTGAGCACAAACCGTGTTTACATTTCCTCACAGAATCATGGTTATGTCGTTGATGACACAACCTTGAGTCAGGAAATCGCAAAGCCGGCGTTTGTCAATGTCAATGACGGAACCAATGAAGGAATGGAATACACCGGAAAGAAGATCTTTACCGTACAGTTCCATCCGGAAGCATGTCCTGGACCGCAGGACTCCGGATATCTTTTTGACCGGTTTATGGAAATGATGGGAGGGGACAGATAATGCCAAGAAATCAGGATATTAAAAAAGTATTAGTAATCGGATCCGGGCCGATTGTCATCGGCCAGGCAGCTGAGTTTGACTATGCAGGAACACAGGCCTGCCGTTCCCTGAAAGAGGAGGGAATCGAAGTTGTACTTCTTAACTCAAACCCGGCCACCATCATGACAGATAAGGATATTGCAGACAGGGTTTACATCGAGCCTCTGACGGTAGAAGTAGTAGAAGAACTGATCCGCAAAGAAAAGCCGGACAGTATTCTTCCGACACTGGGAGGCCAGGCCGGACTGAATCTTGCCATGGAGCTGGATGAGGCAGGATTTTTAAAAGAAAACAATGTGCGTCTGATCGGAACGACATCCGAAACAATCAAAAAGGCGGAGGACCGTCTGGAATTCAAGGCCACAATGGAAAAGATCGGAGAGCCGGTGGCGGCATCCCTTGTCGTGGAAAACGTACCGGACGGCGTGGCATTTGCAGAGGAGATCGGTTATCCGGTCGTTCTGCGTCCGGCTTATACCCTTGGCGGAAGCGGCGGTGGTATTGCCCATGACCGGGAGGAAATGGTGGAGATCCTGGAAAACGGACTTCGTCTTTCCCGTGTGGGTCAGGTACTTGTAGAGCGCTGCATCGCAGGATGGAAAGAGATTGAATATGAAGTGATGCGGGATGGAAATGGAAATTGCATTACCGTATGTAATATGGAAAACATCGACCCGGTCGGTGTTCATACCGGAGACAGTATTGTTGTGGCACCGTCTCAGACGCTGGGGGATAAAGAGTATCAGATGCTGAGAACTTCTGCTTTGAATATTATCAGCGAGCTGAACATTACCGGAGGGTGTAATGTGCAGTATGCTCTTCACCCGGATACGTTTGAATACTGTGTTATTGAGGTCAATCCGCGTGTGAGCCGCTCTTCTGCACTTGCATCCAAGGCGACAGGATACCCGATTGCAAAAGTGGCGGCAAAGATCGCACTTGGCTATACTCTGGACGAAATCAAAAATGCCATTACCGGAAAGACTTATGCAAGTTTTGAGCCGATGCTGGATTACTGTGTTGTCAAGATCCCGCGTCTGCCGTTTGATAAATTTATCAGTGCCCAGAGAACACTGACCACACAGATGAAAGCGACCGGGGAAGTCATGAGTATCTGTGACAATTTCGAAGGCGCGCTGATGAAAGCAATCCGTTCTCTGGAACAGCATGTAGACAGCCTGATGTCCTATGATTTCTCGGATCTGTCTGATGAGGAACTGATGGAAAAGCTTCATATTGTAGATGACAGACGGATCTGGATGATTGCAGAGGCCCTGAGAAGAGGCGTTTCCTACGATGTCCTTTACAGCATTACAAAAATTGACAAATGGTTTATTGATAAATTCGCCATCATTGTAGAGATGGAGAAAGCTCTGAAAGACGGACCGCTGACACCGGAACTCTTAAAAGAAGCAAAACGGATCGAATTTCCGGATCATGTCATTGCATCTCTGACCGGTAAGACCGAGGGAGAGATCCATCAGATGCGCATGGACAACGGAATCCGTGCGGCATACAAGATGGTAGATACCTGTGCGGCAGAGTTCGCTGCAAGCACACCGTACTATTATTCTGTATTCGGCAGTGAAAATGAAGTAGAAAAAACAAGTGGAAAGAAGAAAGTTCTTGTCCTTGGCTCCGGCCCGATCCGCATCGGTCAGGGAATCGAATTCGATTTCTGCTCCGTACATTGTACCTGGGCATTCAAAAAAGAAGGCTATGAGACAATCATCGTCAATAATAACCCGGAGACAGTCAGCACTGACTTTGACATCGCAGACAAGCTTTATTTCGAGCCGTTGACACCGGAAGATGTGGAAAGCATCGTAGATATTGAGAAACCGGACGGCGCTGTTGTGCAGTTCGGCGGACAGACAGCCATCAAGCTGACCGAGGCACTGATGAAGATGGGAGTTCCGATCTTCGGTACTTCGGCAGAAAATGTAGATGCAGCGGAAGACAGAGAACTCTTTGACGAAATCCTTGCAAAATGTAAGATTCCGCGCCCGACAGGTGGAACGGTCTTTACAGCAGAGGAAGCGAAAAAGGTTGCAAACGAACTGGGTTATCCGGTTCTTGTAAGACCGTCCTACGTTCTTGGCGGCCAGGGCATGCAGATTGCCATCAACGACCATGATATCGACGAGTTTATCGGAATCATCAACCGGATCGCACAGGAGCATCCGATTCTGGTAGACAAGTACCTGATGGGAAAAGAGATCGAGGTTGACGCGGTGTGCGATGGAGAAGATATCCTGATTCCGGGTATTATGGAGCATATCGAAAGAGCCGGTATTCACTCCGGAGACAGTATCTCCGTTTACCCGGCCCAGAGCATTTCCGCAGTAACAAAGCGGAAGATCGAAGAGTACACAAGAAGACTTGCCAGAGCTTTGAATGTCATCGGTATGATTAACATTCAGTTCATTGTTTGCGGGGAAGAAGTGTACGTCATCGAGGTGAATCCAAGATCCAGCCGTACCGTTCCGTATATCAGCAAGGTGACAGGCATCCCGATCGTTCCGCTTGCAACAAAAGTCATTATCGGACATAAGATCCGTGAGATGGGATATACTCCGGGACTGCAGAAAGAGGCGGAATACATCGCAATCAAGATGCCGGTATTCTCTTTTGAGAAAATCCGCGGGGCAGACATCAGCCTTGGACCGGAAATGAAGTCCACCGGAGAATGTCTTGGAATTGCGAAGACCTTTAACGAGGCGTTATACAAAGCCTTCCTTGGAGCTGGCATCAAACTTCCAAAATATAAGAATATGATTATGACCGTGCGGGATGAGGACAAGCCGGAAGCGGTAGAGATCGGACGCAGATTCGAGGCTCTCGGATACCGGATCTTTGCGACAGCCGGAACGGCGGAAGCCCTCAAAGAAGCAGGGGTAAAAGCAATTTCTGTCAACAAGATTGAGCAGGCATCCCCGAACCTTCTGGACCTGATTCTTGGACATGAGATTGACCTTGTCATCGATACTCCTCCGCAGGGAGCAGATCATGCAAGAGATGGATTTACGATCCGCAGAAATGCCATCGAAACAGGTGTGACTGTACTGACTGCGATGGATACGGCAGGAGCACTGGTGACAAGCCTTGAAAATACCAATATCAAAGAACTGACTTTGATTGATATCGCAAAAGTTCAGTAGTATAATTGAAGACAGAACATAAAAGAGAAGCGCTATGGTTCATCCGGATCATAGCGCTTGGTAATTTGACAGCAGGAGGGAAGCGTTATGTACAAAATTCTGATTATCGAAGATGATATGACCATTGCAGAAACCCTGGCATCCCATCTGACCCGGTGGGGATATGAGGTGAAATATGTGGAGGATTTCAAGAATATTCTGGAAGAGACGGCGGCCTGTTCGCCGCACCTTATTCTTCTGGACATCATGCTGCCGTTTTTCAACGGGTTCCACTGGTGCCAGAGAATCCGGGAATTTTCCAAAGTGCCGATCATCTTCCTGTCATCGGCGTCTGACAATATGAATATCGTCATGGCCATGAATATGGGCGGAGATGATTTTGTAGAAAAGCCGTTCGACCTGAATGTTCTGACGGCAAAGGTTCAGGCACTGCTGCGGAGGAGTTATTCTTTTCAGGGAAATATCAATGTGATTGAGCATAAAGGCCTGATTCTGAACATGAGTGACGCTTCGGTTCTGTATGAAGGTGCGCGGATTGATCTTACGAAAAATGAATATAAAATTTTACAGTGCCTGATGGAACGTGCGGGGAAAATTGTCTCCCGGGAGGACATTATCACGAAACTCTGGGAGGACGACAGCTTTATCGATGACAATACGCTGACAGTCAATATGACAAGGCTGAGGAAAAAGCTGGATAAGGCCGGCCTGCCGGATATCATTCTGACCAAAAAAGGAATCGGTTACATGATAAAGGAGTGAGAGAACCATGGTGAAAGGATATTTGAAAGACAGGATGCTGGCCTGGGCGGTTTTTCTGTTTTTTTACGCGGCATTGTTTCTGATCGGATATTTATATGATATTCCGATGGAAAAGGTCTTTTATATAGCAGAGTTTACTCTGGCCGGAGCGTTTCTCTGTTTTCTGGTGGATGTGACGAAATATGCAGGCCGGTGGAAAGAACTGAAGCGCCGGATCGAGACGATGGATACCTGTTCCGGAACATTTTATACATCACCTGGAGCGATGGATGCTCTTTACCGGCAGCTGATTGAGAAGATGGCGCATGAAAAGGAAGAGGTTCTGTACGAGGATGGACTCAAATATAATGATATGATGGATTACTACGGCATGTGGGCGCATCAGATTAAGACTCCGATCGCCGCCATGCGGATTCTTCTGCAGTCCGGCCGGGAGAGTGAAGAAGAAAAGATTGACCGGAAACTCTATGATTCTCTGCAGATGGAGCTTTTTAAGACGGAACAGTATGTGGAGATGGTGTTGTCCTACCTGAGAATCGGTGACATATCCAAAGATATGGTACTGACAAACTGCGATCTTGGGAAAGTGGTGCGCCAGGCCGTCAAGAAGTACTCCAGACTGTTTATCCTGCAAAAGCTCTCGCTGGAACTGGGTGAAATCAAGGAGACGGTGCTGACAGATGAAAAATGGCTCTCCTTTGTGGTAGAGCAGATCCTTTCCAATGCGCTGAAGTATACGAAAAAAGGAAAGATTGCCATCTATATGAAGGACAGTGACCATCTGGTGATTGAAGATACCGGAATCGGGATTTCCAGCGAGGATCTTCCGAGAAACATGGAGAAGGGCTATACCGGATATAACGGCAGAAAGGACAAAAAGTCCACCGGAATCGGCCTTTATCTCTGCAAGAAAGTGATGGACAAATTAAACCACGGGATTCAGATTTCCTCCCAACCGGATAAAGGAACGAAAGTAACACTGGACCTGGGGCGCCGGGAACTGGATGTGGAATAAGCGGGATTCTCTACCTTTCAAAATCGTAAGGTTTGCGGATGGATTGTAAGCCGAATCGATGGAAAAGACCATCGGGGGTTGACTATAATAAAGGCATAGAAAAGAACAGAATTTCAGAAAGGTGGAGAAGCAGATGACGATTCTTGAAGTGCAGAATCTAAAGAAAACATATACAACACGTTTTGGAGGGAATCAGGTAGAAGCCCTGAAAAATGTGACCTTTTCCGTGGAAGAAGGAGAGTACGTCGCAATTATGGGAGAGTCCGGTTCCGGAAAGACGACACTTTTGAATATTCTTGCAGCGCTGGATAAGCCGACAGGCGGGCGCATCAAGCTGAAAGGGAGAGATCTTTCTACAGTGCCGGAGAGGGAGATCGCAACATTCCGGAGACAGAATCTGGGATTTGTATTCCAGGATTTTAATCTTCTGGATACTCTTTCCATCCGTGATAATATCTTCCTTCCGCTTGTGCTTGCAGGAAGGAAGTATCCGGAGATGGAAAAGCGGCTGGAGCCGATCGCAAAGAGTCTTGGAATTTATGAGCTTCTTTCCAAGTTTCCCTATGAAGTATCCGGAGGACAGAAGCAGCGGACGGCGGTGGCCAGAGCATTGATTACCAAACCACAGTTGATTCTTGCAGATGAGCCGACCGGTGCGCTGGATTCCAGGGCTGCGGACGATCTGCTGAACCAGTTTTCAAGGATTAATCAAACGGGACAGACCATTCTTATGGTAACCCACTCTGTGAAAGCGGCAAGCCATGCCGGCAGAGTCCTTTTCATCAAAGATGGCGAAGTCTTCCATCAGATTTACCGGGGCAATATGAAAAATGAAGAGCTGTACCAGAAGATTTCAGACACCTTGACGGTACTGACCACAGGAGGTGAGCGGCATGTTTAAATCGATTTACATCCGGCTTGCATTCACCAACCTGAAGAAAAACAAACGGTCGTATCTTCCGTTTCTGGTAACCAGCATCATCACGATCATGCTGTTTTTCGATATGTCGATCATCATGGACAATTCCGGAATTAAAGAAATGCCGGGGGCAGGCAGCATGAGAAGCATTCTCGGATTTGGTACAGTCATTGTTGCAATCTTCGCGTGTGTATTTCTTTTCTACACAAACAGCTTCCTGATCAAGCAGAGGAGAAAAGAGATCGGCCTTTATAATGTTCTCGGAATGGGAAAGAAAGAGATTGCCATTATGATGTTCTGGGAATCCTTGATGGTCGGAGGCGCCAGTATCCTGGCGGGAATTCTTGGCGGAATTATCCTTGGAAGACTGATGTTTCTTCTGCTCTATAAGATTATCGGATATCAAACATCCCTTCAGTATGAAGTGACGGGCAGCAGTATCAGCACGACCCTGATTCTTTTTGCGGTAATTTTTTTTGTAGCATTTGTATCCAATCTGATTCAGGTGCGTAAAGCAAATCCGATTGAACTTCTCAGAGGCGGAAATGTAGGTGAAAAAGAGCCAAAAACCAAGATTTTGCTTACCGTTTTCGGAGTCGTGACAATCGCGGCAGGTTATATACTGGCCAATATCGTAGAAAATCCGATTGAAGCGATCAGTGTCTTCTTTGTAGCGGTGCTCCTTGTCGTTATCGGAACATACGCGCTGTTTGTTGCAGGAAGTATCGCATTTTTAAAACTTCTGAGAAAAAATAAATCTTTTTATTATAAGGCGAAACATTTTCATTCTGTCTCCGGCATGATTTACCGGATGAAGCAGAATGCAGTAGGACTTGCCAATATCTGTATTCTAAGTACAATGGTGCTGGTCACGCTTTCTACGACAGTCAGCCTGAATCTGGGAATGGAAAACATTATGGAAAACCGGTTCCCAAAGGAGCTGATTCTGACCATTGATCAGAGCAATGAGGAAACGATCCGGACTGTGGATACCATAGTGGCAGAAGAACTGAACCGGCAGGGAATCCGGCAGGAAAATGGATATCGGTGTCAGTACGTCGCCATGGTGACGGATAAAGAAAAAGATGGATTTTCCTTCTATGCGTTCGGCAGTCTCTTTTACCCTAACCGGGTGCTGGTACAGATTGCTCCGGTATCATACTATAATGAGATGATGGGAGAAAATCTGGAGCTTTCGGATCAGGAAGCAGTCATATACACTTCTTCCAAAACGCCTTATGGAAAGGATCATTTCCGGATTGAAGACACGGATTTTACCATTGTAGAAGAGCCGGATGCAATTCCGATGGAAAAGAAGCAGAACTTCCCTGTAATGGAGTCTTATATCCTGTTCGTCAAAGATCAGACGGTCATTAACAATCTGATCTCATCCCTGCCGGAATCCGGAGAAGTATCGATGGAATATTCCTATGGGTTTGATCTGACCGGAAGCGAAGAGAAAAAAGAGGCAGCAGCAGAGGCCATCACAAGCAGGATTCAGAATGATTACGGAATCGGAGGATACCTGGAACTCCGGGGCGTCTATGAAGAAGATTTCCATATGTTTTACGGAAGCTTCTTCTTCCTTGGAATTTTCCTCGGCGGTCTGTTCCTGATGGCAACCGTACTGATTATCTACTATAAGCAGATTTCCGAAGGATTTGAGGACCGGAACCGGTATCAGATCATGCAGAAAGTCGGCATGAGCCGGCGGGAGGTTAAAAAAACCGTCAACAGTCAGATCAGGATGGTATTTTTCCTGCCGCTTGGACTTTCGGTTCTCCATCTGGCAGCGGCATTCCAGCTGATTCGAAGACTTCTTTCGTCATTTAATCTGACGAACACAAACCTGATTGTTGCATGTACAATTGGAACGGTTCTTATCTTTGCGTTGATTTATGCGTTTGTCTTTAAACTGACGGCAAGAGAATACTATAAAATTGTTACCAGATAACCGGGAAAGGGCACTGTGTTTGAAAATACAGTGCCTTTGTGTTATGATAAAACCAGTTTGGAAAAGAAGCAAAAGGAGGGCAAGATGATGATTACACATAAGGAAGAACGGGAAATTCAAAAGGCAGAGCACGCTTCCGGCGGTGCGGGATACATTCTCAAAGAAGCACTGATCAAAGGAGAACAGCTTGGAGATGGCTGCGGCATGTTCAGCGAGGTGACAATCAAGCCCGGATGCGAGCTTGGATACCATGAGCATCATGGCGAAACAGAAACGTATTACCTTTTAAAAGGAAAGGGAATCTACAATGAAAACGGCACAAAACGCGAAATCTGTGCGGGTGATGTGACGTTCTGCCCGGACGGAGAGGGCCACGGACTTGTAAATGACGGAGACGAGGATATCATATTTATCGCTCTCATCCTGAAAAAGAAATAAAAAAATCTACAGGATTTCCGCATGCGGCGGGCTGCTTTTGCAGCAGCGTTTTCCGCTGCAGTGCGTTTTTTTCTGTAGAACCATCTTTCGGGAGAAGAATTCCCGGACTTATCGCGATTTTGCGAAAAATTCCTGGACTGCCTGGAGCAGTGCGGTATTCTGTTCCGGAAGCATCAGGCAGAACCGGAAAAACTGAGTTCCGAGTCCCTCGAAAGAGGAACAGTCCCGGATCATCAGCTTCTGGCGGATCAGGCAGTCAAAAAGACCGGATGCCGTGAGGGAAGGATCCAGAATCTCGACAAGCAGGAAGTTGCTGTCGCTCGGATAGACACGAAGAGCAGGAATTTCAGAAAGTCCTTGTATCATGCGGGTACGCTCGCCTGATATGAGGGCTTTTGTTTTAACGATAAACTCTTCCTCGCAGAACAGATGCTCTCCGGCAAAGGCTGCAACACTGTTGACACTCCACGGATTCTGGTGCGTCTTTACATGATCAAGAAAAACACGGTTTCCGGATGCACCGTACCCGAGACGGAGTCCGGGAGCAGCGAAAAATTTGGAAATTCCCCGGATTACCATCAGATTCGGAAATCTGGAGACAAGAGACATTGCAGAGACTTCTCTGTCAGCAAATTCCGCATAGGTCTCATCGATCATCACGAAGATATCTGATTTCAGGCAGCCTTCCAGAAGATCCGCAATTTCATCGGTTGAAAGCGCGCGGGCAGTCGGATTATTTGGATTGCAGAGAATCAGAAAGTCTGCATTGTGAGCCGTCAGAAAGTCAAGCAGATCATCCGTGTCAGGCTGAAAGAGGTGTTCCTTTTTCGGAAACCATGTTGTAAAAGAGATTCCGGCAAGATTCAGTTCCCTTTCGTACTCCGAGTAGGAAGGACCGACCTGAACGGCACGTTTTCTCCCGGAGGACTGAATCAGCAGAGAAATCAGCTCGGTAGAACCATTGCCGACAAGAACATGGTCCGGGGAAATATGACAGTAGTTACCGATTGCCTGTTTCAGACCTGTATACTCCCGGTCCGGATAATGAGTCATCAGGCGGGAAAAATTCTGACAGACAAGTCCGGCTGTTTTCGCGGGAAAACCGAGAGGATTAACATTTGCGGAAAAACAGATAATTTCCTCCTGCGGCAGATGGTAATATTGCGCGACCTGCTCGAGATCGCTTCCATGAAAAGCGGTTGACTGGCTCATAGTGTATGTCCTCCAAATATTTATAGTTACAAGTTTGACAAGTTTTGATAAATTTTGCACAGGCATTGCCATATGACAGGGAATAATGTTATAATTTCAATTATAGTATATCTGATAAAAAATGCAATGCAAGAGGTGGAAGGCTTGAAAAATAAGATTAAACGCTTTTCAAATGGAGATTTTAGTAAGGAGCAGCCGGATGTAAGGTTTTCAGAGACCAACCTGGTGCTTTTGATTGGAGAAGGGGAAACATTTCAGGGGAGTTTTACGATTGAAAACAGAAAAGAAGCACCGGTAAGAGGACTTGTCTATTCCTCCTCTTTCCGGATACATCTGAAAGAGAGTGGATTTGAGGGGAATCCGGTTGTGATTTCATTCACCTACGATGCAGAAGGGCTGGAGCCCGGATACGTGGAAAACGGAACATTTACCGTGGTTTGTAACGGAGGTGAATATGAGCTTTCCTTTACAGCAGTGATTGAGCGCCCTTATCTTATGACATCCCATGGAAAGGTGCAGAATATGAAGGATTTTAAACTCCTGGCGATGAAGGATTTCCTGGAAGCGCGCAGGCTGTTCCGTTCCATGAGTTTTTATGAGATCCTGCGGTATGAAAATCCAAGGGTGGTGGCGCTCTATAATAATATGCGGAAATGGTCTCTTGGAGAGCAGGCAGTGGAGGAGTTCCTTGTGGGAATCAAGCAGAAGGAATGCCTCTTCCTTTCTCTGTCCGAGTACGAAAAGAAGTTTGAAAGCCCGAATGAGGCGGTGCGGGAGAATATAATCATTACCAAAAATACATGGGGTTATATGCCGATCCGTGCCTCTGTGGAGGGTAATTTTATCCAGATCACGCAGAAGGAGTTTACAACCGATGATTTTGTCGGAAATACGCTGGGATTCCATTATGTGATTACTCCGCAGGTTCTTCATGCCGGAAGAAATTTCGGCCGGATTATTTTTACAACTCCGTACGAACAGATTGCGTACGAGATCGAGGTGACACGGGAAGGAGTGCATACTCCGAAGCATGAGCAGACCTTTTATATGACACAGATTATAAAAGGATATTTTTCCTGTATTACCGGAACGAGCGATCTGTTAAGCTGGGCAGAGGATACGGTGCAGCTGGCCGGGCAAATGGAAAATCTTGGACGGGATGCGGCATTTTGTTCTCTTGTAAAAGCACATGCATACCTGGAAAGCGGTCAGACCGAGGAGGCCGCCAGGATTATCGAAGAGTATAATTACGGACGGTTCGACATGATGAAGCGTCCGGAAAATACAACATATTATCTGTATCTGACGGCGCTTCTGAAAAAGAATGCAAACCATACAGAACATGTGACCGATGAGATAAAGAAGGCATATAATAAGCACCCGAAAATGTGGAGCGCTCTTTGCATGCTTGTTGATATTGATCCGGAATACAGAAATATTACAAGAAGGCTTGCCGCGCTGGAGAAGCATTTCTATGCAGAAAAAGCAGGTCATACACTTCTGTACCTGCAGGCGTTTAAATGTTACCGGGAAGATCCGGTCTGTCTGAAGAAACTTGGAAATTTTGAAATTCGGGTTCTGAGTTTTGGATCCAGATACGGCCTGTTTACACGGGAGCTTGCCCTCTATACAGCGAATCTGGCAGGGCAGCAGAAGAAATTTGACAGACAGCTTTTCAGACTTCTGGAACGTCTGTATACAGATTATCCGGACCCGATGGTGCTGACTTCCATCTGTACGCTTCTGATTAAAGGAAATCAGATCCGGTCCGAGTATTTCAAATGGTATGAGCTTGCGGTAGAACAGGAGATGAAAATCGTACAGCTCTATGAATATTATATGATGACCATCGAGGAGGAGCGAGTCAAAGATCCACTTCCAAAAGCGGTATGCCTTTACTTTATGCACGGGAATACGCTTACTTATGAAAAGACAGCGTTTCTTTATGCCAATATCATACAGTTTCAGGATGAGACAGGAGAGATTTACGCCTACTACCGTGACAAGATGGAGGCGTTTGCGTGGGAACAGCTTCTGAAGCGCCATATCAATGAGCCGCTTCGGATTATCTATAAGAAATTCTGCACGGAAGAAAATATGACGGAAGACAGGCTGGAAGCGCTTAACGATATCTGTCATGCTTACGAAGTCAGGACAAAGCTCCCGTTTATGAAGTCTGTCATGGTGATTGAGGAAGACGGGGAAATCCACCAGAGAGTCGGCGTTGTTGATGGCAGCGCGATGATTTTCCTCTACGATAAAGATTCCAGAATTATCTGGGAATCCATGGACGGACGGCATTATACCGATTCGATTCCATATGAAACGACCAGACTTTTTTATGAGATGCGTTTTGTCGAACTGTGCAGAAAATTTGAAAAGAAACCGGATCAGGAAGAAGAATCCGTGCCGGTTCCGGAGCTTTCCTTTGAGAATATCGAGAAACATGGAATGGAGCTGTTTGCGGACGAGGAGATTTTTGATCTTTGTACGAAGAAAATTCAGGAAGACGGATATGAAGAGGAGGAGACTCTTCTGGAAGTATGCTTTGTCCTCTTCCAGAGAGGCCATTTCGACAGGACGACACTGACGTATCTTTCCATGTATTACTGTGGGGCTACCAGGAATATGAAACAGGTGTGGCGCGCGGCGAAAAAGGAGGGGGTACCTTCCGGCAAGATTGCAGAGCGTATCATCACACAGATGGTCTTTTCCGAAAATATTTTCGGAGAAGAGGAAATTTTCTGCGATTACTATGACAGTGGAAACGGGTATTTCCGCCTGATCAGAGCGTATCTTGCGTATATCTCCCGGGAGTATCTGATGCGGGAACGTCAGACAGGAGAGTCGGTATGGAAAGTTGTGGAGAAGGAAGCGTCTGTTGGAGAGCAGCTTCCGGATATTTGCCGGATTGCATATTTAAAATACTATTCAGAGCATGATCTGGAAAGCGCGTCGGAGGAACTGCTTAAACGTTTCTTAAGAGAACTTTGTGAAAAACAGGCTGTCTTTCAGTTCTATCTGAAATATCCAAGGCCATGGCTGCAGGAGGTGATGCTGTATGATAAGAGCATTATTGAATACCGGGCCAAAAAAGGAAGCCAGGTTGTAATTGAATACAAGATCAGAAAAGCGAAAGACCAGGAAGATGAACAGCCGTATCAGAAAGAAATTATGCCGGCTGTTTATGAGGATATTCATGTAAGGACATTTATTCTTTACAGCGATGAGATTCTCGAATACTACTTTAAGGAATTGAAGATGGATGGAAGTACGGCAGTGTCCGAAAAACATGTACTCCGCCTTGACGGTGAAATACCGGCTGTCGGAACTTACGGACGGCTTGATGATATGTCGGAGCTTACAAAAGAAGCCCTGAAACAGGCCATGAATGAGTACAGCCGTGAGAAGGAACTGTCACAGGAATTATTTATGTTATACTAGAATAGGAGAGGGATCATGATGGAAAATGGTGGATATATCATCGGATATGATCTGAATGAAAACGGATGTCAGATCAGTTACTTTGATGAAGAAAAGCATGAGCTCAAGACACTGGAAGTGGCAGCTGACAATTACCAGATTCCGCTGATGGTAGGACATTATAAAGAAGCATGGATGTTCGGGCGCGAAGCGCAGAGAGCAGCGATGATGGACAAGGGGTGGGTGGTTTCCGATCTTTATCGGAAAGCGCAGAGAAATGAGCAGATTGAAAAAGAGGGGACTGTCTATGAGGCAAGATGGCTCCTTGGAAAATTTATTGAATTGACACTGCAGACATTCCGCAAGAAAGAAGTGACCTTTGTTTCGTTTACAGTACCCTGGATTGATCAGGAGATCCGTACATTTTTGAGAGAAGCAGGGGCGCAGGCGGGAGTAGATAAAGCGCGGGTCTATGCAATGGATTATCGTGAAAGCTTCTGTTATTATATGCTTTATCAGCCGAAAGAGCTTTGGCAGTATGAGTCTGCTCTCTTTTACTGTGACCGGGAAAAGATTGAGGCGTATATGTTGAAGCAGCTGAATACGGACTACCGGAGAGAAAAAGAGAATTTCGTCAGCGTGGAAAAGGTTGCAGAAGCCCAGATGGAAGAGCTGAAAGCGGTTTATCCTGTGCTCAATGTCGACAAGGCCAGAAATGCGGACGAACGGTTCCGGCACTTTATTCAGGGAGTGTTTGATAAAAAGCATGTTTCTTCTGTTTACCTGACGGGAGAAGGATTTGAAAACAACTGGTATCCGAATTCGCAGAAAGTGCTTTGCAATGGACGCAGGGCTTTTATCGGCAATAATCTCTACAGCAAAGGAGCCTGCTACTGCGGACTGAAAAAACGGTCCAATTCTCTTGATGTACCGACGTATCTGGATGAAACAAAGCTGATGGAGCAGATTTGCCTGAAGATGAGGATCGATGGGGTGGATATCTGGTATCCGATTGTCGAGTTCGGAACACACTGGTATGAAGATACCCGTGAATGGGAGGTGCTCCTTGAAAACACTGAGGATATTGAAATTCATATCGAATCCCTTGCAACAGGCCAGTGGAACGTAGAGACTGTTTCCTTTGCGGGAATGCCGAAACGGAAGGAATATTCCATGAAGCTGATTGTCCGCACGGAATTTGATGACGAGCGTACCTGCCGGCTGAGCTTCAGAGATGCAGGATTTGGAGACTTTTTCCCGGCTACGGACTTCAAGGTAGAAAAAATAATTCATCTGGGAGGTACCAATGGGCAGTTTAATTCTTTGTCATAACAAAAAAGCATCACAACCGTACAAGATTACACGCATTCACAGAAAGATCTATACAATAGAAGAACTGTGCTACTATCTCTGCAATAATCTCTATCTGATTGATTATACGATCATGAATGAAAAAATCTGCGAGTGGCTGTATTCGGAACTGGATATGCGGGAACTGGCAGGAGAACTTCTAGATCTGATCCAGAAAAAGGGGACCATTGAACAGTTCGTGCTCCGCATTCTGGAGCATGCCAGAATTTACTCGGAACCGGAGATGGAACATATCCGGAATGTACTGGACAGACTGAAGGATCAGAAAGAGATTGAACGCAGAAAATATAAGGCGGACAATCTGCTGGAAAGCGGTGAATATGAATCTGCGATTCTTGTCTATCTGTCCATTCTGCAGGATGAGAGAGATGAATCCGCGGGAGAACGGTTTTACGGCAAGGTGTACGGATGTCTTGGAGCAGCTTACGGAAGGGAACTTCTCTATGAGCAGGCAGCGTCCATGTACAGACAGGCATATGAGATCTGTCAGGATGAGACAATGCTGACGGCCTATATCTATGCCTGCTCCAGATATATGCAGGAGGATGAATACCGGAAACTTCTCGAGGAAAATCCGTCTTATTCCCGGACGGCGGACCGGGTAGAGCAGATGATTGAAGAAAAGGAGAGCGGGATGAAAGAAGAAGCGGCGCCGGAGATCCTGGAGAAATGGAAGCATCAGTACCGCCGCTATCTATAGAAACGTATTATATTGCGTTTCTCTTTGTTCTGTAGTATAGTAGGAATGCAAAAAGGCCGACAGGCCGAAACTAAGAAAAGGAGCATGGAAAAGTGAACGACAGATATCAGAGTCCATTATCAGAACGGTATGCAAGTAAAGAAATGCAGTATATTTTTTCTCCGGATATGAAATTCAGAACGTGGAGAAAACTTTGGATCGCTTTGGCGGAAACGGAAAAGGAACTGGGACTTCCTATTACGGACGAGCAGATCGAAGAGCTTAAGGCACATGCGGATGACATCAATTACGATGTTGCAAGAGAAAGGGAAAAGCTTGTGCGTCATGACGTTATGTCCCATGTCTACGCTTATGGTCAGCAGTGTCCGAAGGCGAAGGGAATCATCCATCTCGGAGCGACTTCCTGTTATGTTGGAGATAATACAGATATTATCGTGATGGCAGAGGCATTGAAACTGGTCAGAAAGAAACTGGTCAATGTAATCAATGAGCTTGCCGGCTTCGCGGATCAGTATAAAGCGCAGCCGACCCTTGCGTTTACTCATTTTCAGCCGGCGCAGCCGACGACGGTAGGCAAGAGGGCAACGCTCTGGCTCCAGGAATTTTTGATGGATCTGGAAGATCTGGAGTATGTAAGCGGAACATTAAAGCTTTTAGGTTCCAAGGGAACGACCGGAACACAGGCAAGCTTTCTGGAACTTTTTGACGGAGACCAGGAGACGATCGACAAAATTGATCCGATGATCGCGAAGAAAATGGGCTTCTCGGCCTGCTATCCGGTTTCCGGACAGACTTATTCCAGAAAAGTGGATACAAGAGTGCTGAACATTCTTGCAGGTATTGCTGCCAGTGCACATAAAATGTCAAACGATATCCGGCTTCTTCAGCATCTGAAGGAAGTGGAAGAGCCGTTTGAGAAAAATCAGATCGGCTCCTCGGCTATGGCATATAAGAGAAACCCGATGAGAAGTGAAAGAATCGCATCACTTTCCAGATACGTGATGATCGACGCGCTGAACCCGGCCATTACTTCGGCTACCCAGTGGTTTGAGAGAACACTGGATGATTCGGCAAATAAGCGTCTTTCCATTCCGGAAGGATTCCTTGCCATTGACGGTATTCTGGATCTCTGCCTGAATGTGGTAGACGGACTGGTCGTTTATCCGAAAGTCATCGAGAAGCGTCTGATGTCAGAACTTCCGTTCATGGCAACAGAAAACATCATGATGGATGCGGTAAAGGCAGGCGGGGACCGTCAGGAACTGCACGAGAGAATCCGCGAACTTTCCATGGAAGCAGGAAAGAATGTGAAAGAGAAAGGTCTTGACAATAACCTTCTGGAACTGATTGCGGCAGATCCTGCATTCAACCTGACGCTGGAAGAGCTTCAAAAGACAATGGATCCGGTCCGCTATACAGGACGCGCGAAAGAGCAGGTGGAGGCGTTCCTTGCGAATGTGGTACGTCCGGTACTGGATCAGCATAAAGATGAGCTTGGAATAAAAGCGGAAATAAATGTATAGAACAAAATGACAAAAATTTGGCAATGTGCATAAAAAGTAAAGAAACTATAATTAAGATGCATATTTTAAGGAGGCTGGAACCCCCTGAAACAGTGGGATTCCGCCTTCTTTTTTTGCGTTGAAGCAGAAAGATAAAATAAAAACTGGATAAAATAAACAAAAAATATATAAAATTCATTAAATTATTGTAAACTAAGCTTAAAAATGGTATGATAGATACATCAGGAAAAAATATTCAAAACATCTATAGGGCAAAGGAGGGGTTGTTATGGAAACATTGAACAACATCGTACTAACTATTCAAGACTATCTGTCGAACTATATCCTGATCGTAGCACTTGTAGGAGGAGGTATCTGGTTTTCCATCCGTACCGGTTTCATTCAGGTCCGTGGCTTCACGGAAGGCCTGAGACGTACATTCGGCGGATTGTTTTCCAAAAAAGGAGAAGCGGGAAAAGACGGAATGAGTTCTTTCCAGGCGCTGGCGACAGCGATTGCTGCTCAGGTAGGAACTGGTAATATTGCAGGAGCTGCGACAGCGATTGCGATCGGCGGTCCAGGTGCTGTATTCTGGATGTGGGTGGCAGCATTCCTTGGCATGGCGACGATCTACTGCGAGGCAATTATGGCACAGAAGTACAAGAAAGTCGGCAGCGACGGAATTATAACAGGAGGACCTGTTTACTACATTCGCGCAGCATTCAAAGGTACATTCGGCAGAGTACTTGCAGCGATTTTTGCGGTACTTCTGATTTTCGCACTTGGTTTCATGGGTAATGCAGTTCAGTCTAACTCTATCGCATCTTCTTTCCACACGGCATTTGGTATTCCGCAGTGGATCACAGGTGTAGTTGTAGCAGTTATTGCATTGTTCATTTTCACAGGCGGAATGAAACGTATTGCAAAAGTTACCGAGCTTATGGTTCCGCTTATGGCGGCACTTTACATTGTCGGTTCTCTGATTATTATTATCTATAACTGGAGAAATATTCCTCTGGCATTTGAGCAGATTATTGTAGGCGCATTTGCACCTGATGCTATCACAGGCGGTGCGATCGGTGCTACAGTTTCCAAGGCGATTACAAAAGGTGTTGCACGAGGACTGTTCTCCAACGAAGCCGGTATGGGTTCCACACCTCATGCACATGCGGTTGCAAAGGTAGATCATCCGGTAGAGCAGGGATTTGTGGCAATGACAGGTGTATTCATTGATACGTTTATCGTTCTTACAATGACAGCTCTCGTTATTGTAACAACTCAGGCGCTTCCGAAGTCCTATGAAGTGGTTGAAGGCGGATATTCCGCAGCAGCACTCAGCCAGTTTGCGTATTCGACTCTTTATGGAAAAGGCGGAGAGATCTTTATTGCGATCTGTATGTTCTTCTTCGCTTCCTCTACCATTATCGGATGGTACTTCTTCGGAGAAGCGAATATCAAGTATCTCTTCGGACCAAAAGCAGTTCCGGTTTATTCGGTTCTCGTTTGTGTATGCGTAGTACTTGGTTCTCTTGCACAGGTTGACCTTGTATGGAATATGGCAGACTGCTTCAACAGTATGATGGTTGTTCCTAACATTATCGCCCTCTTTGCATTGAGCGGTATGATCAAGAAGACCCACGACGATTACTTTAAAAACTTCCTGCCGAAGCATCCTGAGCTTCAGAGAAAGAAGAAAAAATAACAAAGAGCGTATCAACATGAACAAGAGAAATGGTTTATAGAAAAAAACTATGTGCAAATCGAATAAAAAGCTGGAAATCTATAAATCGATGTGGTATACTCTAAACAGAATTGTGAAAGACATATTCTGCGCATATGACAATTGAATAGTGGGATGATTTTTCCTGCGAGAGAGTTCGCAAATGAACCGCCGAAGATGCAAACCTTACAGACCAAAGGTGAAACTTTCAGGCAAAAGGATCAGGGAAAGGACCACATTCTGAATCGTGTATGACAAATATATCAGGATGACATACATAAGACAGAAGGGCGGCCTTGTATTCTGCTTCGGCGGAAGTCAGCCGTCCTTTTTTAATAGGTGGAGCCATGAAGAAGGATTATAGAATTATAACAAACAACCCGCTCGTTCGTGAAAAGCTCGGGCAGGATCATGATGTGGAGTTTTATGACTGCTCATATGAAGATGTTTTGAAAAAAGTAAAAGAAGAAGTATGTAAAGGGTACAAGCTCTTAACGCATCCGCTTTCCGGAAGTGTTAAGCCGAATGAAACACCTTACAAATCAGTAATGGTTTCCCGAAAGAGCGGCGAGACAGACCTGATGGGAATTGAAATTATCGAACGGGCCATTGCCTCCGTCAGCAAGTTTCAGTTCAAATCGGATAAATATGCACCGCAGGTTTATGAAGATTTCAGGCTGATTGATTACACATTAATATCCAGTGCACTTCCGTCGGCAGATGCCTGGTAAAAGAAAAAGGCTATAAAGTACTGGGGTACTTTGGGGCATAGATTTCATTATTTAGAAGGAGGGAATTACAGTGAGATTAGAAGTTGGACACATTTTTATCAAGGACATCCAGTTTGGCACTGAGTCTAAAATTGAAGACGGTGTTCTTTATGTATCCGAAGAAGCTGTAAAAGAAGTTGTCCTTGAGGACGAGCACATCAAAAGCGTAAAATTTGACATCGCAAGACCGGGAGAAAGCGTAAGAATCACACCGGTAAAAGACGTTATCGAACCTCGTGTAAAGGTTGAAGGACGCGGAGGAGTTTTCCCGGGAGTTATTTCCAAAGTTGACACAGTCGGCGAAGGAAAAACATACGCATTAAAGGGAATGGCTGTCGTAACAGCAGGTAAGATTGTCGGATTCCAGGAAGGTATCATCGATATGACAGGCCCGGGAGCTGACTACACACCATTCTCCAAACTGAACAACTTTGTAGTTGTATGTGAGCCGGTTGACGGAATCAAACAGCATGAATATGAAGCAGCGGTACGTTTCGCAGGTTTCCGTGTTGCTGTATATCTCGGTGAACTCGCAAGAGAACTCACACCGGATGAAACAAAAGTATATGAAACATATGGAATCAAAGAAGGAATGGAAAAACTTCCGGGACTTCCGAGAGTAGCATATGTACAGATGCTTCAGAGCCAGGGACTTCTGCATGATACATATGTATACGGCGTTGACGCAAAGAAAACACTTTCCACAATCATCAACCCGACAGAAGTAATGGACGGTGCAATCGTTTCCGGTAACTGTGTATCTGCATGTGACAAGAACCCTACATACGTACACGAAAACAACCCGGTTGTACATGACCTCTTTGAAGAACACGGCAAGACAATCAACTTCGTATGCCAGATCCTGACAAACGAAAACGTATACCTTGCTGACAAACAGCGTTCTTCTGACTGGACAGCAAAACTTTGCCGTCTTCTTGATCTGGATGCAGTTATCGTATCTCAGGAAGGATTCGGTAACCCGGATACAGACCTTATCATGAACTGTAAGAAAATTGAAGCAGAAGGCGTTAAGACTGTCATCATCACAGACGAATATGCTGGACGCGATGGAAAATCCCAGTCACTTGCTGACGCTGACGTTGCAGCAGATGCAGTTGTAACAGGCGGTAACGCAAACCAGGTAGTCGTACTTCCGAAACTTGACAAAGTAATCGGAACTCTGGATTATGTCAACACTATTGCCGGCGGTAACGAACACAGCTTACGTGAAGACGGAACAATCGAAGTTGAAATCCAGGCAATTACAGGTGCAACAAACGAAACAGGATTTGGTTACTTAAGCGCCAGATAGTGAAGGAGGAAGAAAAAGATGTTAAAAGTAGTTCATTATATCAATCAGTTCTTCGCTAATATTGGTGGAGAAGAAAAAGCTGATTACCCGGTAGAAGTTCGCGAGGGCGAAGTTGTCGGACCAGGTATGGCATTTAAACAGGCATTCGGAGAAGAAGCAGAAATCGTTGCTACTATCATCTGCGGTGACTCTTACTTCAACGAAAACCTTGACAAAGCAAAAGCAGAAATTATTGAAATCGTTAAAAAATACAACCCGGATGTATTCGTAGCAGGTCCTGCATTCAATGCCGGACGTTACGGTGTTGCCTGCGGTACAATCTGTGACGCTGTACAGGAAGAACTTGGTATTCCGGCAGTGACAGGTATGTACACAGAAAACCCTGGTGCTGATATGTTCAAAAACAAAGTTTACACAGTAGCTACAAAGAACTCTGCTGCAGGAATGAGAAAAGCAGTCGGAAGCATGGCTCCGCTTGCTCTTAAACTTGCAAAACATGAGAAGATCGGTGCTTCCTGTCAGGAAGGTTATATGCCGAACGGTGTTCGTGTAAACTTCTTCGAAGAAAAACGCGGATCCAAACGTGCCGTTGAAATGCTTCTTAAGAAGATCGCCGGCAAACCGTTTGAAACAGAGTATCCGATGCCGACATTCGACAGAGTTGCTCCGAATCCGGCTGTAAAAGATCTTTCCAAAGCAACAATTGCACTGGTTACATCCGGTGGTATTGTACCGAAGGGAAATCCGGATCATATTGAAAGCTCCAATGCTTCCAAATACGGTGAATACAGCATTGCAGGCGTAGATGATCTGACAGAAGAAACATTCGAGACAGCACATGGCGGATACGACCCGGTATACGCAAACGAAGATCCGGACCGTGTACTTCCGGTGGATGTTCTCCGTGAAATGGAAAAAGAAGGTAAGATTGGAAAACTGTATGATAAATTCTATACAACAGTTGGTAACGGAACAGCCGTTGCTTCTGCAAAAGCATTCGCTGAAGAGTTCGCTCCGAAGATGAAAGCTGACGGAGTTGACGCAGTTATCCTCACCTCTACATGAGGTACCTGTACGCGTTGCGGTGCAACGCTTGTTAAAGGCATCGAAGCTGCCGGACTTCCGGTTGTTCATGTCTGCACAGTTACACCAATCTCCATGACAGTTGGTGCAAACAGAATCGTTCCGGCTATTGCCATTCCTCATCCGCTTGGCAACCCGGCACTTGATAAAGACGAAGAATACAAACTTCGTAAAGAAATCGTAGAAAAAGCATTAAATGCTCTTACTACAGAAGTTGAAGATCAGACGATTTTCGATAAATAAGAGTCTGAAAACGCCCTCTTGATTGGCGTCATGTGGAATTCAGCGTCCGGACAGGCCTGCAGCCTTCCGGACGTAAGGATAAAGACATTATAGGAAAGAAGGAGTAAACGTTATGAGCAAAATTTATGACGTAATCATCCTGGGAGCAGGACCGGCCGGATTAGCAGCAGGCCTTTATGCCGGAAGAAGCCGCTTATCCACTCTGATCATTGAAAAAGGAAAAGACGGCGGACAGATTGCTATCACGGATGAAATTGAAAACTATCCGGGACAGATCGTGGAGGGAGAAAGCGGCCCTTCTCTGATCGCAAGAATGACAGAACAGGCTGAGAAGTTTGGCGCAGAGCGTGTGACAGACGTAATCAATGCTGTTGAACTGGATGGCGATGTGAAAAAGCTGAAGAGTGCCAAGGCAGAATATCTTGGAAAAACAGTGATCATTGCAACCGGCGCTTTTGCACGTCCGATTGGATGCAAAAACGAAAAAGAATTTATGGGAAAAGGTATTTCTTACTGCGCAACATGTGATGCCAACTTCTTTGAAGATTTTGAAGTTTTCGTAGTAGGCGGCGGAGATTCTGCTGTTGAAGAAGCGATGTATCTTACAAAATTCGCAAGAAAAGTTACAATCATCCACAGACGTGATGAACTTCGTGCAGCGAAGTCCATTCAGGAAAAGGCGTTTAAGAATGACAAACTCCATTTCTTATGGGATACCGTTGTAGAAGAAGTAAACGGTGACGGTATTCTTTCTTCCATGACAGTTAAGAACGTTAAGACTGGCGAACTTACTACAATCGAAGCAGACGAAGATGACGGAATGTTCGGTGTATTCGGATTTATCGGAACAATCCCTAATTCCAAAATTTTCGAAGGCGTGATCGACATGGATGAAAGAGGATATATCAAATCCGATGAAAACATGCATACAAACATTCCTGGCGTATTTGTGGCAGGTGATGTTCGTATCAAGAGCCTTCGTCAGGTAGTAACAGCTGCTGCAGATGGAGCAATTGCTGCTACACAGGCTGAAAAATATATCAACGAAAACGAATAAGAAGTATTAAGGAGGAGTTTAACAATGTTAGAAGTAGATAAGAAAACATTTGAACCAGAAGTTCTGCAGGCAGAAGGATACGTTCTCGTAGATTTCTTCGGAGATGGATGCGTACCTTGCCAGGCTTTAATGCCGCATGTTCATGCATATGCTGACAAATATGGCGACAAAATCAAATTTACATCTTTAAATACAACAAAAGCACGCCGTCTTGCAATCGGCCAGAAGATCCTTGGACTTCCGGTTATTGCTATCTATAAAGATGGTGAAAAAGTGGAAGAGTTAGTAAAAGATGACGCTACTCCGGAAGCAGTAGAAGAGATGGTTAAAAAATACTACGCTATGGCGTAAATTTCTTTTGCGTAATTGCCCTTTCGGGCTTTACGAGGGCATAAAGCGGTGCCCTGAATAAATATTTATCAACCAATTATTAAAATGAAGGGAAGGAGGAAAAACATCATGGCAATTTTAGAAGGTAAAAAAGTCATTATTATTGGTGACCGTGATGGTGTTCCGGGACCGGCTATCGCAGAATGCGTAAAGACAGCCGGTGGAGAAATTGTTTTTTCTTCAACAGAATGTTTCGTCTGAACGAGCGCAGGCGCAATGGATCTTGAGAATCAGAAGAGGGTTAAAGAATTCGCAGATGAATTCGGACCAGAAAACCTGGTAGTAGTACTTGGTGCTGCTGAAGGTGAAGCTGCTGGTCTTGCAGCTGAAACAGTTACTGCTGGTGACCCGACATTCGCAGGTCCATTGACAGGGGTCCAGCTTGGACTCACGACATATCACGTTTGTGAACCAGAACTGAAAGAAGAGTTTGATGAAGCGGTATACGATGAGCAGGTCGGCATGATGGAAATGGTTCTTGATGTTGACGACATCGTAGACGAAATGTCTGCAATCCGTGACGAATACTGTAAGTATTTATAGGAAAATCTGAAATACCGGATTTCGGATTCAGGAGCGGTGGGGTAAATACTTACCTCACCGCTTTTTCTACAACATAATTCCTTTTTATAACGTAAAGAAAGGTGGACACTAACAATGAACAGTGTAATTAAAGGAGCCAGCTATGTATTGGCACATACTCCTGAAATGGTAGTATATAACGGAACAACACAGACAACAGAAAGAGTTGTCAATCCGGAATCAGAATATTTAAAAGAATTAAGAGGTCATTTACGCTCTTATGAAGAATGTGTAAACTACTGGCCAAACCAGGTTTACATTGGAAACGCTACACCGGAAGAACTTTCCCAGGTTGAATTCCCTTACTATGACAAAACAAAAGAAGGAGCAGAAAGATACGGAAAATTCGGTGAAATCATGCCGGAAGAAGAGTTCCTTCTTTTAGTACAGGCTTGCGATATGTTCGAAGTTGTAAAACTTGACAAGAACTTCGTAAGCGCTCATAAAGATGCTCTGGCTGCTGACCCGATCATCACAGAGGATATCATCTCCAAGATTGAAGAAGGTTATGAGCTGGACGAAATCAAACACTATATCGAAAATGAGCATGCAGAAGGACTGTACCACAACAATGAACTTGTTGGATGTGTAAGAACAGCTCACGATATCGATGTAAACCTTTCTGCTCATGTAATGCATGAAAACCTGATGAGCAAAGCCTCCAGCGTACTTGCTCTGTTATATGCAATCCGCAATGCTGGAATCAACAAAGAAGACGTTGAGTACGTTATCGACTGTGCTGAGGAAGCATGTGGTGATATGAACCAGAGAGGCGGCGGTAACTTCGCGAAAGCTGCTGCAGAAGTAGCAGGACTTGTATCCGCAACAGGATCTGACTCCCGTGGATTCTGTGCAGGACCATCCCATGCTCTGATTGAGGCAGCTGCTCTCGTAAAATCCGGAGCATATAAAACTGTTGTTGTTACAGCAGGTGGATGTACTGCAAAACTTGGTATGAACGGTAAAGACCACGTGAAAAAAGGCCTTCCGATCCTGGAAGACTGCCTTGGAGGATTTGCGGTTGTCGTTACAGAAAACGATGGTGTAAACCCGGAAATCAATCTGGATGTTCTTGGACGTCATACAGTAGGAACCGGTTCCGCACCTCAGGCTGTTATCGGAAGTCTTGTAACAGATCCGCTTGACAGAGTAGGCTGGAAAGTAACAGATATTGACAAATTCTCACCGGAAATGCAGAATCCGGATATCACAAAACCGGCTGGAGCAGGTGATGTTCCGCTTGCAAACTACAAGATGATCGGTGCGCTTGCTGTAAAACGCGGCGATATCGACAGAAAAGCTCTTCCGGACTTCATCGCACAGCATGGTCTGACAGGATGGGCTCCGACGCAGGGACATATTCCGTCAGGTGTTCCGTACATCGGATTTGCACGTGAAGATATTCTGGAAGGAAAGATCAAGAAAGCAATGATCATCGGAAAAGGAAGTCTCTTCCTTGGACGTATGACAAACCTGTTCGATGGTGTATCTTTTGTAATCCAGGCAAATGAAGGAAACAGCGCAGAATCTGCTGTATCTGAAGAAGAAGTAAAAGGCCTGATCGCAAAAGCTATGAAAGAATTCGCTGAAACTCTGATGGCAGAATAGTGAGGTGTAGAAAATGGCAAGTAGTATTGAAAAAGTAATTGCCTCTACCTTTATGGAAATGGCACAGGGACTGGAGAGCGGCCAGTACGGCAAACGCCCGAAAATTGCTCTGACAGGAATGGGCAGCGAACACGGTGAAGAAAATTCCATGCAGGCAGCGGTGATGGCAGCAAAGCAGGGCGTAGATGTATATTACATCGGAACTCTGGAAGCAGAAGGCGTAACAACAATCAAAGTGGCTGACGATGAAGAAGGTCATAAAAAGATGGAAGATATGCTGAAAAACAAGGAGATCGACGGTGCTGTAACAATGCATTTCCCGTTCCCGATCGGCGTATCTACTGTCGGACGTGTTGTAACACCTGCTAAAGGAAAAGAAATGTTTATCGCCAATACGACAGGAACTTCCAGTACCGACCGTATTGAAGGTATGATTAAAAACGCTGTTTACGGTATAATCGCTGCAAAGGCCTGCGGAATCGCAAAGCCGACAGTCGGCATTCTGAATGTTGACGGCGCACGCCAGACAGAAAAAGCACTGAAGGAACTTCAGAGCAAAGGATATGATATCGCTTTTGCTGAATCCGGACGTGCAGACGGCGGATGTGTAATGAGAGGAAATGACGTCCTTCAGGCATCCCCGGATATCCTTGTTACAGATTCCCTGACAGGAAACATTCTTGTAAAGATGCTTTCCTCTTTCAACACAGGCGGAAGCTTCGAGGCAACAGGATATGGATACGGACCGGGAATCGGAGAAGGATACGATGAACTCGTTATGATCGTTTCCCGTGCTTCCGGTGCTCCGGTAATCGCAAATGCAATCTGCTACGCTGCAGAACTTGTACGTAACAAGGTATTTGATGTTGCAAAAGCTGAGTTCAATGCTGTAAAGAAATGCGGATATACAGAAGTACTTGCTGCATATAAGACAGCTGCAAAACCGGCTGCAGCAGAAGAGGAAGTAAAAGAGCCGCCGAAGGAAATCGTGACAGCTCAGATTGCCGGAATTGAGGTTATGGATCTTGAAGATGCAGTGCGCGCACTGTGGAAGATCGAAGTTTACGCTGAAAGCGGAATGGGATGTACAGGCCCGATCATCCGTGTATCTGAGGCAAATCTTGCAAAAGCTGAAGAAGAGCTGAAAAAAGCAGGATACATTAACTAGCCGATATACTATAATAAATCCTATACAAAACCAGCCCGGAAAAGTTTTTTCGGGCTGGTTTTCCTGTGTGGCTTGATTTTTCCCGGAAGAAATAGTATGATGTCTCATGGAACTATGATAACAGGAAAAGGACATCTAAATGGACTACAAACTCTTAATGGATACAGCAATGCTTGCCGGAAAAATGATGCTGGAAAGTGGTGCAGAAACCTACCGGGTTGAGGACACGATGCACCACATTTTAAAGACTTCCCATCTGGAGGTGGTGGAGATTCTTGTCGTCCTGACGGGAATCACAGCATGCATCAGCGGTGAAAATGTTGCCCCTGTTACTCTGATTCAGGGGATTGAAAAAAGAGGAACAAACTTAAGTGTGATTGAGCAGGTGAACCAGATCTCCAGACGATACTGCGGCGGAGGAATTGAACTTCAGGAAGCCTATGACCAGCTGAAAAGAGTAGAATCCGTTCCATATCCAAGTGCACTTGCTTTTTTTATTCCGCTTGCGGTGGCGGTTGGATTTACGATTTCACTTGGCGGTTCGCTCTATGATGTGCTGGCAACAGTGATTGTCGGCCTTGCTCTTTCAGGGGTGATGGCGGGAGCAGAAACGGCGGGAATTGACGGTTTGATTCTTGATATCGGAACGTCTTTTTGCGTAGGTCTGATGGCCGTTATTGTGAAATCTATTCTTGGAGGAGCAATTAATCTCGATACTGTCGTAATCGGATCTATCATGCCGCTTGTTCCGGGGGTTGCAATTACCAATGCTGTGCGTGACACACTGCAGGGTGACTATATATCAGGATGCGCGAGAATTCTGGAAGCATTTCTAAAGGCGGCGGCGATCGCGCTCGGGGTCGGAGTTGCATTTGCGGTATTTGGAAATGGAATCATGGGAGGAAACTTATGATTGAAATCGGAATCAAGACAATCGGGTTTTTTATTGCGGTATTTTCCTTTTCCATGCTGATTAATTCACCGAAAAAATATTTGATCTGGGCAGGGATTTCCGGAGCAGCCGCAGGATTTATCTATATGATCTGTATGGAGGCGGGATGGAACGCGGTGATATCGTCTTTCTGGTCCGCTCTGGCTGCCGGTTTGATTTCCCATATTTTTGCAAGGGCATTAAAGGCCCCGGTTACGATATTTTTGATTGGCGGAATTCTGCCGACTGTTCCGGGAAACGGTATTTATCAGATTATGAATTACGTTCTTCAAAATGACCGTTCTATGGCGAGTTTCTACCTGACTCAGACACTTGAGATTGCGGGTGCCATAGCGTTGGCAATCTTTTTGATGGATACGCTGTTTAAAGTGGTACGAAAAGGAGAATGGAAGCAGGATTCCCTCCGCTATATACAAAAAGAGGAAAGGAAGGAAGAGGAAAAATGGTAGGAAGTCTGATCGTAATTGGATTTATGACAATTATCAGCATCGCGCTGATCAACGGAAAAGCTTTGAATATGGTTCCGGGCTACCGTACCCTTCCGGATAAAGTGAAAAAAACACTTGATCCGAAGAAGGTTGGACGTAAACTTGGCATTCCTATGGCAGGCGTCGATATTGTCATGATTATTTTTTTCATCATCGTATATTTTTCAGACTCGGAAAAGCTTCAGGGATATGCTGTTTACGGTATGATGCTGCTGTTTGTTGTCAGCATTGCGATTATTGATATGATCAATATTACCGGAAAGGACAAAAAAGACAAATAAGGAAAGCAGGAGAGAAAACTATGAGTAAAGTAAGAACCAGATTTGCACCAAGTCCGACAGGGAGAATGCATGTCGGCAATCTTCGTACGGCGTTGTATGCCTACCTGATTGCAAAACACGAAGGCGGAGATTTCATGCTTCGTATTGAAGATACAGACCAGGAGCGTTTTATGGACGGCGCTCTGGAAATTATTTACCGGACGCTTGAAAAGACGGGCCTGATTCACGATGAAGGACCGGACAAGGATGGCGGATATGGGCCGTATGTGCAGAGTGAAAGAAATAAAAGCGGTCTCTACCTGAAATATGCAAAGCAGCTGATTGAGCAGGGAGACGCCTATTATTGCTTCTGTGACAAGGAGCGTCTGGACAGTCTGAAGTCTACTGTCTCGGAAAGCGGGACAGAGATTCGTGTTTATGATAAACACTGTCTGTCTTTGAGCAAAGAAGAGATCGAAGCGAACCTTGCGGCAGGCAAACCGTATGTTATCCGGATCAATATGCCGACAGAAGGAACGACAACCTTTCATGATGAGATTTACGGGGATATCACAGTTAACAATGCTGAGCTGGATGATATGATTCTGATCAAGTCCGATGGATACCCGACCTACAATTTTGCAAACGTGGTCGATGACCATCTGATGAATATCACACATGTGGTAAGAGGAAACGAGTACCTTTCCTCCGCGCCAAAATACAACCGACTTTACGAGGCATTTGGATGGGAGCCGCCGGTTTATGTGCACTGTCCTTTGATTACGGATGAGAACCATAAAAAACTGAGCAAACGCTGCGGTCATTCTTCCTATGAGGATCTGATCGAACAGGGCTTTATCTCAGAGGCAGTCGTAAACTATGTTGCACTTCTTGGATGGTGCCCGCAGGACAATCAGGAGATCTTCAGTCTGGAAGAGCTTGTAAAGGCATTTGACTACCACCATATGAGCAAATCTCCGGCCGTATTTGACGTACAGAAGCTGAAATGGATGAACAGCGAATATATGAAGATGATGGATTTCGATACCTTCTATGATATGGCGGAGCCTTATATCAGGAAGGTTATCACAAAAGACTACGATCTGAAGAAAATCGCTGCTCTTGTCAAAACCAGAATTGAAATTTTCCCGGATATCATGGAGCAGATTGATTTCTTCGAGGAACTTCCGGAGTATGACACGTCCATGTACATTCACAAGAAGATGAAGACAAATGAGGAGACATCTCTTGAAGTGTTAAAAGAGCTTCTTCCGGTTCTGGAAAAGCAGGATGATTATTCCAACGATGCACTTTTTGAAACATTAAAAGGATATGTTGCAGAGAAAGGATGCAAGAACGGCTATGTAATGTGGCCGGTTAGAACAGCGGTTTCCGGAAAACAGAATACACCGGGCGGGGCAACTGAGATTATGGAGGTTCTCGGAAAGGAAGAATCTCTTGACAGGATCCGTAAAGCAATCGAATTACTGGAGAAATAGAGTATGGAAAAAAAGCACAGCGGGGGAGAAAGACCCCCGCTTTCCGATTTTAATGAGGCACAGAGGGAGGCGGTCTGCCACCGTGAAGGACCATGTATGGTCCTTGCAGGACCGGGTTCCGGAAAGACGGCTGTGATTACGGGACGTCTGGAATGGATGATCCGCCATTTCAGGATCCGGCCTGAGGAGATACTTGTTATTACCTTCACCAAGTATGCGGTAAAGGAAATGAAAGAGCGTTTCCTTGCCAGGATGGGACTGAAACATTGTCCGGTGACCTTCGGGACATTCCACGGCATTTATTATGGAATGCTCCGTCAGATTTATCATCTTGCTCCGGATCAGATTTTGACGGAAGAAGAACAGAAGGCCATGGCAGAAGCAGCGGTCAGGGATGTGGAAAGAGAAAACCGGAAACGCCCGAAAGACAAAGATGTCCTTCTTATGATCGGGAAGGTAAAAAATAACGGGGGATTTTCCGGAATTACGGATGATCCGGAAGACCGGCAGATCTACCATGCCTACGAGAAGCGGAAAAAAGAGGCCGGCCGGATCGATTTTGATGATATGCTTCTGCTGTGTTATCAGTTATTCTGTCGTCAGCCTCAGATCCTGAAGAAATGGCAGGAACGATATCCTTACATTTTGATCGATGAGTTTCAGGACAGCAGCAAAATACAGTACGAGATTATCAAATTACTTGCGGGGAAGAGGGCGAACCTTTTTGTGGTAGGAGATGATGATCAGGCGATTTACGGGTTTCGCGGGGCCACACCGGGCATCATGAAACAGTTTATGGAGGATTTTCCTCAGGCATCGCTTGTCCGGCTATCCGTGAACTACCGGAGCAGCGCGTTTATTGTACAGGCTTCCGGAAAAGTGATCCGGAAAAACAAGTTCCGCTTTTCCAAAGATCTTGAAGCGGTCCATGACCGGGGAAAGCCGGTTCATGTACAGGAATTAAAAGACATGGAGCAGGAAGCTGAGTATGTCGCAGCCGCTGTAAAAAAGAAACTGGAAGAAGGAGTGCCGCCGGAAGAGATCTCAGTCATTTTCCGGACCGTACAGGACGCTTCTATGGTAATGTCCGCCTTTATGAACCGGGGGATTCCTTTTTTTATGAAAGAAAAAGCATTCCATCTCTTTGAGCATTTTATTGCGGAAGATATGAAGGCATATTTTCGGATTGCCATGGGGGAAAGAAACCGCAGTGATTTTCTGCGGGTAATCAACCGCCCGAACCGTTACATCAGCCGGAGTGCTCTGGAGAAAGAGCGGACAGATTTTGAGGATCTGAAATTATTTTACTGTGATAAAGAGTGGATGCTGGACAGAATTGATGCTTTCGAAGAAGATATGGAGGCAGTTTCCAGGATGGCGCCATATGCGGCATTTCAGTTTCTTCTGAAAAAGACCGGATATCAGGAGTATCTGAAAGAGTATTCGCAGAAGATGCAGATTGAGGAGGCAGAGCTTACCGAGATTGTAGATGAACTTGCCCAGAGCATGAAAAAGATGGATACCATGAAAGAGTGGATTGAATTCACACAGGTTTATACAGACCGGATCCGTCAGATGGAAAAGGAAGAAAAATTTACAAAGGGGAAAACAGCTTTGCTGACGATGCACGGAGCCAAAGGCCTGGAATACCGCTGTGTTTATATCATTGAAGCGCAGGAAGGCAGTATTCCCCACAGGAAAGCCATTGTGGAAGAGGAAATCGAAGAGGAGAGAAGGCTGTTTTATGTTGCCATGACGCGCGCAAAGGAAGAACTTTCCATCTGTTATGTCAAAGAAAAAAACGGGAAGGAAGTTTATCCATCCCGTTTTGTCCAGGAACTATTTACTCGTCCTCGTCAAGAAGCTCGTTAAATTCCTGCTCATCAAGCCACTCATCAAATGCATCAGCGGCCGCTTCATACTCATCATCATCCTCGATGTTGGAAAGATTCGGCTCGCCGTCAATCTCTTCGTAGCGGTAAAGAAATACATCCCCGTTTTCATTTGCGTCCCCATTTTCATCCAGAGGAAGCAGGGCAATATATTCATGTGTACCGGCAGAAAAGATAGTCAGCACATCGCATTCCAGCTCCTCGTCATTATCAAGCGTAAGAGTGACAGTTAAATTTTGATCTTCCATACTCTTTCTCTCCTTTGTGTTGATAAATTTACTGTATCAGACCCGTTCATAAAAAGCAAGGGGAAACAAAAAATGAATGAAATTTTAAACTATTGACATTCCCTACGGGGAAAAGTTACAATAAAACTGATTAGTACAACATCGGGAGGAAAGAATATGAAGTTCAAAAGATGGGCAGCAGGTATTGTTGCACTATTGCTTGTTTTCAGTCTGGGACTTGTGGCCTGCGCCAAACCGGCAGGCGGTACTCCGGAAGACAATCCGGTCCCGGCAGAGGAGGAAGAAGAAGTTGAAACCAAATCATATAAATTAGGTTTTTCCTGTATTAACATGGACAATCCCTATTATGACACGCTGGAGGCATCTATCAGGGAGGCCGTTGAAGAGGCGGGCAGCACTTTGATATCCAAAGATCCGAAGGGAGATTCCACAACACAGATCCAGCAGATACGTGAGATGATTTCGGACGGAATTGAAGCGATTTTTTTATGTCCGGTAGACTGGGAGAAGATTCAGCCTGCAGTAACAGAGTTAAAGGAATCAGATATTAAGATCATTAATCTCGATACACAGGTACAGAACCGGGAGGATGTCGATGCCTATATCGGTTCTGACAATACGAGCGCGGGGGTTATCTGCGGCGAAAAGCTGATCGAGGCTGCTCCGGATGGCGGACAGGTTGTGATCCTGGAGTGCATAACACAGAATTCAATTATTGACAGGATTAACGGATTTGAGGAGACAATTGCCGGAGAAGGCTTTGAAGTTGTGGCGAGAGCCGAGACATATGGTGAACGTGAAGAGGCGAAGAAACAAATGGCATCCATCCTGCAAGAGCAGGAGCATATTACAGCGGTCATGTGCGGAAATGACCAGATTGCTCTTGGTGCGCTGGACGCCATCGAGGAAGCAGGCAGAACAGACATGATGATCTACAGTGTAGACGGTTCGCCGGAGTTAAAGCAGGAACTTGCTAAGGATGACAGTCTGGTTGTCGGAATTGCTGCACAGTCGCCGATCAATATTGGCAAATCTGCAGTGACAGTGGCATTTCAGATTATGAACGGGGAAAGATATGAAGAAGAGACATTAGAGGAAGTACTTTACATTGATAGAAGCAATGTTGAAATGTACGGAGTCGATGGCTGGCAGTAGCACTGCCGCCGGAAAGGATTAAAAGTTATGACACATGGAGAAAAACGACCTGTGCCGGCAGGAGTATTATGGACAGAGGAGGGGATTTCCTTTTCTGTAGCGGTTCCGAAAGGAAAGAACTGCAGGCTTTGTATCTACCGGGGGAAAAAGACAGAGCCATATCGGGAGATCAGCATGGAAGAAGATATTCTTTATGGAGATATCCGTTCATCCGGTATCCAGAGCGGTCTTAAGGATGGAGATGAGTATCTGTACTTTATTGATGACGAGCCCTATGTAGACCCGTATGCCCATGGGATCAGAAAGTATACCGGACAGGACGAAAACGGTCTGGAGACCGAATATGTGAGGGCGCTTCTCTGTGCACCGGATTTTGACTGGGACAATGACCGCCCGCTGGATCTTCCGGATGAGGATATCATCGCCTACAGCCTTCATGTGCGCGGATATACAAAAAGTCAGGGCTCTAAAGTAAAAAACAGAGGAACTTTTGGAGGCATTATTGAAAAAATTCCGTATCTGAAAGAGCTTGGCATCAATCAGATTCAGTGCATGCCGGTCTATGAGTTTAAAGATCACATCAGACTTGCAAGGAATTACTGGGGATATGGCGAGGCCTACTGTTTTGCTCCGAAGAGCCGTTACGCCAGCTCCAATCCGGTCCGGGAATTAAAAGAGATGGTCAAGGCATGCCATCAGGCAGGGATTGAGGTAATCCTTCACCTGCCGTTTTACGATGCCATGCCGAAACAAAAGATGATTGAATGCCTGAGATATTACCGGCAGGAGTTTCATGCAGACGGTTTTGTCGTAAATCCATATACGGTTCCGCTGGAAGTGATTCAGAGTGATGATTATCTGAAGAATCTGAAGCTGATTGTGAAAAATGACGAGTTTCAAACAGTTATGCGGCGTTTCCTGAAGGGAGACGAAGGTATGATCGAGAGTGTCATCTGGCATTTGAAGCATCTCTGTCAAAATGACCATCAGTATCATTATATTACGGATCACACTGGATTTACGCTTTGTGATCTTGTCTCCTATGATGGAAAGCATAATGAATTAAATGGCGAGAATAATCATGATGGACCGGACTACAATTACAGCTGGAACTGCGGGGTAGAAGGTCCGACACGAAAAAAAGCGGTTGTAAAACTCAGAGAGCAGCAGATGCGCAATGCATTTTTCCTGCTTCTGATGGCTCAGGGGACGCCGTGTATTCTGGCAGGAGACGAGTTCGCAAATTCTCAGAATGGAAACAATAATGTGTATTGTCAGGACAATGATACTGCTTGGGTAAACTGGAAAAAGGCGGAGAAAGAGCAGTGGCTGACAGATTATGTCAAAGCGCTGATCCGTTTCCGGAAAGAGCACAGGATCCTTCACCCGGCAGAAGAATGTCAGGGAATCGATCTGACCCACTGTGGAGTGCCGGATGTGTCTTATCACGGAGAGAATGCATGGCAGGTTCCAAATGAGATTGCAAGCAGACAACTTGGAGTCTTTTACAGTGGCGCGACCAAGAGGGAGAAAGATCTTTATATTGCCTACAATATGCACTGGGAAGATCATACATTTGCATTGCCGTCTCTGCCAAAAGGAAAACACTGGAGGAAGATTTTTACCACAACAGTCCAGGAAGGATTTTTAGAAAGCAATGGTGAAGTCTGTCAGGAGCGCAAGGCAGTGATTGAGGCGAGATCCATAGCGGTATTTACAGGGGAGGCATATGAATCAGAAGATACTTGTAAAAAATAGGCCGGAGATTTCTGCGTGTCAGTTGAAGTGGACCGGACTGATTACAATGTTGATCGATCACGTCGGACTGATCTTTTTTCCGGACCTGTGGATTCTGGATGTGATCGGGAGGATTTCGTTTCCGATCTTTGCTTTCACGACGGCAGTCGGATTCATGTACACGAGGAACATCGTCAGTTACGGTCTCAGGCTGTTTGCTTTCGCTGTTGTCTCGGAGCCATTTTACGATCTTGCTTTTTTCGGAACACCTGTTTATCCTGGAAGACAGAATGTTCTTTTTACGTTTGCGCTAGGAGTTCTGATGCTTTATTTCTGGCTGTATTTTGAAAACATGGTATTCAGGTGTTTTTCTGTACTTATGGTTTTTCTGGCAGCAGAATTTTTTGCGACAGACTATAGTTCCATGGGACTTTTGATGATTTTATTCTGTTACTGCTTTTACAATGAAAATCTAAAGCGCGATATATCTCTTGCAGCCGTCAATGTTTTACTGATGGGAGGAAGACAGATGTTTGCGGTTTTGTCCTTGATTCCTCTCCATCTTTACAGCGGAGAAAAAGGAAGGGATATGAAAAAAATCTTTTATCTGTTTTATCCGCTGCATCTTGCGCTTCTGGCGGGAATCCGGTGGTGGATCGAACAGTAACAACAAAGAGAAAGGAAACACAATGAACGTCTGGGGACATTTTTGTACAATCAACCGACATAAATTTCTGGTGATGAAATATTGTTTTCGGGTGGGACTGTACAGGCAGGGACTGTTGCATGACTTGTCGAAATATTCGCCGTGCGAGTTTCTTGTCGGCTGTCGTTATTTTCAAGGCAACAGAAGCCCGAATAATGCCGAACGGGAGGACAAAGGCTGCTCAACTGCCTGGCTGCATCATAAGGGACGCAACAAGCATCATTATGAGTACTGGATGGATTATGGACTTCGTCCGGAAGACGGGATCTGCGGCATGAGGATGCCGGACAGGTACATTTTTGAGATGTTTCTGGACCGGATTGCGGCATCCAAAACATATAAAAAAGAGTCATATACGGATCGCTGTCCGCTGGAATATTATGAGAAGGGCTGTTCAGCCCGGTTTCTTCATCCACATACAAAGAAAGTACTGGAAAAGCTTTTGCGTATGCTGGCGGAAGAGGGAGAGGAGAAGACTTTTTCTTATCTGAAACGGGTAATCAAAAAAAGAAAGAGAGAGCACAGTCTGTAGACTCAGACTGTACTCTCTCTTTGAAATTTTCAGATTAGTCCGGATAAACAAGACGCTCCTCTGTAATATGATCCAGCACTTCTTTTTTATATTTTGCTGCAAGATAGCGGGCCATCGGAAGGTTCATATCCAGATAGTTCCCGCAGTCCCTGGCGGAAGCTCCCGGAACTTCTCCTTCAAATCCGGCAATAAAATCAAACATATCATTTAAAAGCGGAAGAATGTCCCGGGATTCATAGTCGCCTGCAAGCACCAGATAAAATCCGGTACGGCATCCCATAGGTCCAAAATAAATGGTTTTTACCCCGAATCCCTCATGGTTTCTCAGAAATGTTGCCCCCAGATGCTCGATCGTGTGAACCTCTGCGGTATTCATTACCGGTTCATAGTTCGGCCGGGTCATTCGAAGATCGAATGTCGTAATAACAGAATCCCCCACAGTATCCTTTCGTGACACATAGACACCTGGAAGAAGGGTCAGATGATTTATAGTAAAACTTGCAATTTTTTCCATGTTGTTCCTCTCCTTTCACTTAGTAAGTATAGACTGATTTGTTAAAAAGGGCAAGGGAATACTGAAATGAATCTCAGGTTGTGTTAAAATAGGAAAAGAGTGTTAGGACACTGAGATTTGATAAAGAATCAGGAGGGTTACTTATGCGTTTATATTTGATTCGTCATGGTGAGACGGACTGGAATAAAGTGAAAAAACTGCAGGGAAAGTCGGATATTCCATTGAATGCCTTTGGAGAGCATCTGGCGGAAGAAACAGGAGAGGCATTAAGCACCGTCCCTTTTGATGTGGCTTATACCAGTCCTCTGAAGCGTGCCAGAAGGACGGCAGAGCTTGTTCTCGGAGACCGTAATGTTCCAATTCTCGATGAGAAGAGAATCGAGGAGATGGGATTTGGCATTTACGAAGGGCTGATCTGTAAAGAAGAGGCATCTGAAATTCCGGATCCGGAGTTTTTCCAGTTTTTCCATGCTCCGGAAAAGTACCGTCCACCAAAAGGAGGAGAATCCTTTGAGGATGTCCTGAAAAGAACGGGGGATTTTCTGGAGGAGCTTCGTCAGGATCCTGCACGTGCAGGGCAGACGATTTTGATTGCGACCCACGGCGCAGCACTCTGTGCTCTTTTATGTCATATGAAGGGAGCAGATGTCAAAGATTTCTGGGGAACGGGAGTTCACAAGAACTGTGCGGTGACAATCGTGGACGTGACACCGGAAGAATACCGGATTGTAGAAGAAGGAAAAACCTACTATACAGAAGAAGTCAAACCATGGTAACTTAAAATCCCCGTCTTGCGTATCTGGCCGCAGGACGGGGATTTTTTATGGAAGATACACGTCTGGTATTTTAGTCATCTTCCTCTTCTTCAGCTGTAGTAGTATAAGTCTGGCGTTTTCTGGCCATCTCATCGCTTTCCAGATATTCATCATAGGTTGTGATCTTGTCAATCATCTGGCCGTTCGGCATGATTTCCATAATCCGGTTTGCTGTTGTCTGTACAATCTGATGGTCGCGGGAAGAGAAAAGAATCACTCCCGGGAATTTGATCATACCATTGTTAAGCGCAGTGATGGATTCCATATCCAGATGGTTGGTCGGCTCATCAAAAATCAGAACATTGGCTCCCGAAATCATCATCTTGGAAAGGAGGCAGCGTACCTTTTCCCCGCCTGAGAGAACATTGACACGCTTCATTCCATCGTCTCCTCCAAAGAGCATACGGCCAAGGAAGCCACGGACATAAGTCACGTCCTTCTCTTCAGAATACTGTGTCAGCCATTCTGTGATCGTATAGTTACTGTCAAATTCTTTTCCGCTGTCCTTTGGGAAATAGGCCTGAGAAGTTGTGATCCCCCATTTGTAGGTACCTTCATCCGGCTCAAGCTCTCCTGCGAGAATGCGGAAGAGGGTTGTCTTTGCAAGCTCGTTACTTCCGACAAAAGCGACTTTGTCATCGTGATTGATGGTGAAGCTTAAATGATCCAGAACTTTCACTCCGTCAATAGTCTTGGTCAGATTTTCCACTGTCAGAACTTCATTACCGATTTCACGGTTTGGACGGAAGTCGATGTACGGGTATTTTCTGCTGGAAGGACGGATTTCATCGAGCTGAATCTTTTCCAGAGCCTTCTTTCTGGAAGTCGCCTGCTTGGATTTGGAAGCATTGGCGCTGAAACGGGAGATAAACTCTTTGAGCTCTTTGATCTTTTCTTCCTTCTTCTTGTTTGCTTCTTTCATCTGCCGGATCAAAAGCTGGCTGGACTCATACCAGAAATCATAGTTTCCTGCATAGAGCTGGATTTTTCCATAATCGATATCTGCGATCTGAGTGCAGACCTTATTCAGGAAATAACGGTCGTGGGACACCACAATGACCGTATTTTCAAAGCTGATCAAAAATTCCTCCAGCCATGCGATGGCATCCAGATCCAGATGGTTGGTCGGCTCGTCCAGAAGAAGGATATCCGGATTTCCGAACAGTGCCTGTGCAAGCAGAACCTTCACCTTCTGTGCACCGGTCAGATTTTTCATATACTGATAATGAAGATCCGTTTCAATGCCAAGACCATTTAACAGACTGGCTGCGTCAGATTCTGCCTCCCATCCGTTCATGGTAGCAAATTCTCCTTCGAGCTCACTTGCTTTCATGCCGTCTTCATCGGTAAAGTCTTCTTTGGCATAGAGCGCCTCTTTTTCTTTCATGATTTCGTATAACCGCGCATTTCCCATAATTACGGTGTCCAAAACCATGTATTCATCATATTTAAAATGATCCTGCTGAAGGAAAGAAAGACGCTCTCCCGGTGTAATGATCACTTCCCCGTTCGTCGGCTCCAGCTGTCCGGAAAGAATCTTCAGAAAAGTAGATTTTCCGGCCCCGTTGGCGCCAATCAGTCCATAACAGTTGCCTTCGGTGAATTTGATCGTTACGTCTTCAAACAGCGCTTTTTTCCCAACGCGAAGTGTGACATTATTTGTACTGATCATAGCGTTTCGTTCTCCTTTACGTGAATTCAGATTGTCTGCGTCATAATAACCATCGCCTATCTTATCACAATCCATATCCACTTGGCAAGGGATTTCCCCGGCAGAATCCGGTAAATGAACGAGTTGTGCCGGCTTATGACTTCTGCATGAATGCTTCGATTTCCTCAACTGTTTTCGGGATTCCTCCGCTGAGTACTTCGCAGCCGTCCTTTGTCACAACAAGAGTGTCTTCAATTCGGATGCCGATCCCAAGCTCATCGAAGTAGAGCCCCGGTTCCAGGGTGAAGACCATGTCCTCTTCCAGAAGGGCGTTATCGTCCCCTACATCATGCGTATAAAGACCAATATAATGGCCGGATCCATGAAAATAGTAGCGAATGATTTCTTCCGGCTTTTCGATCATGCCAATCCGGATCAGTTCTTCCGCCATCACCTGTTTGCTTAATTCCTGCAGCTCGTTTTTCGGCTGGCCCGGTTTCGTCGCAGCAATGGCAGCATCCAGCCCTTTTAAAACGATGTTGTAAAGGGTTTTCTGCTCCTCGGTAAAATGTCCGTTTATCGGATAGGTCCGACTGACATCCGCGTCATATCCGCCCCATTTGGCACCAAGGTCATATAAAATCATGTCTCCATCTTTCATCAGACGGTCGTTGTCACTGTAATGCATGCAACAGGCATTCGGACCGGAAGCAGCAATGGTTGGAAACGCGTGCGCAGCATTGTGGGACTTCAGGGAAAAATCAAAGTACGCTTCGCTTTCGTATTCATACATGTCCGGTTTCAAATGGGAGAGCATGTTTTTTACGCCGATTTCCGTAATCTCACAGGCTTTGCGGTGCAGTGCGATTTCTTCCTTTGTTTTTACCTGGCGGAACCGCGCCAGATCCTGAAAGGTGTTATAAACCGGAAGAGTAGGATCAAAGTTATGGATGCGGCAGGCAAAGCTGCGGGCCTCATTTTTAACAAACGGACGCTCCCATCCGGGAATGTCGATATAAACCTGATGAATCAGGCCCGGCTCGCCAAACAGCGGAATAGATTTTTCAAAACGCTCCAGATACTCCACCTGTTCGATGCCGGTTTCTTCCTTGACGCTTTCCTTTGTGTAAGAGACGCCGGTCCAGCGGGCAGCCTTTTCATCCGGGTGATCGATAAACAATGTCTCCCGGATAACGCCGTTTCTCTTGACAACCATCAGGACAGCATCCGGATAGGAAAATCCTGTCAGATAATAAAAATTGGCATAGGGTGTAAAAGGATACATTTCATCCCCTTTCCATTCCTTTTCTGTGCCGGAAAAGACAAATCCGACAGAATTCTCATTCAGAACAGAAGCGTAGAGCGCCCGTCTGGAAGCATGAAATTCTTTGCTGATCATAAATAAGTTCCTCCTTGTTCATTCGTTGAAACCAGTATAACACAGGAAGAAAGAAAAAGATCAAATTCATTGTTTACTTCATGAAAAGAAGCTGATACTATAAAAGACAAAGGCAAAATTTGAAAGCAGGAGGAGAAAAATGGACGAAAGACAGAATAGCCAGAATAACAAACTGATTCCTGCGGTTCTTGTTCTGGAAGGAGGCGCGACAAGAGGAGTATTTACCTCCGGAGTGCTTGACTTTCTTATGGAAAAAGATTTTTACACAACCGACGTGATCGGAGTATCCGCAGGGGCCTGCAACGCAATCGATTATGTGTCCAGGCAGATCGGACGCACGAAAAAGTGCATGATACACAAGGAAAAAGAATATGACTTTTATCTGGGCCTGCGCAAGATGGTCAAGGAAAAAAGCATGATGGATATGGATCTCATTTTTGACCGGTATCCAAAAGAGCTGATTCCATTTGACTTTGACACGTACTTCCAGTCGGAGATGAAATGTGATCAGGTAGTGACAAACTGCGAGACCGGGAAAGCAGAGTATCTCGATGAGAGAAAAGAAAAAGAACGGCTTCTAAAAATCTGCCGGGCTTCCAGCAGTATGCCGCTGGCAGCTCCGATTGTCCGGATTGACGGAGTTCCGTATTTGGATGGAGGACTTGCAGATTCCGTGCCGATCGAAAGAGCTTTAAAAAAGGGAAGGAAAAAGATTATTGTCATTCTGACAAGAAACGAGGGCTATCGGAAGAAGAAACCGTCCCTTGGAGAAACCAGAATCTATCGCGCTGCATATAAGAAATATCCGAATCTGGTCCGGACGATCCTGAGACGTCCTTATGTTTACAATAAGCAGATGGAGCAGATTGAGCAGTTGGAACGGAAAGGAGAAATTTTTGTCCTCCGTCCGAAGATAAAAACGATAGGAAGAATGGAAAAGAATTACGATCGTCTTACATCGTTCTATGAGCACGGCTATGTGCAGATGAAAGAAGAGTATGAAAGACTGCTGGAATATTTAAATAAATAAAACGAAAAGCAAATGAGATCAGCTGAAGTGGCAGCTGGTCTTATTTTTTAAATCTATACGTGATTTTAAGATACAGCATTTATATCGGTTCTTTGATTTTTATCTGTCTTTTTCAGATAAAGCGCAGAAAATGGGGATTGTATACCTGGCGGATCTGTTCAGGCTGCACGGTCGTGGATGTTCTGATTACATCGATATTCAACAAAATGGACGTGCATCTTGCATATGACTCCACGATATTAATGTTTATGAATTGTTTTATAATATCACCGTTTCTGTGGGAAGTCAGTACCTGCAAAAACTGTGGCAGGGGGCTTTTTCTGCTTCCGCTGTTTCGAAACAGATGCCCTTTCTGCAGCAAACTGTTGTATTAAAAAAGGCCGGAAAGAAAAGGTTCAGTCGTGCCCTGTCCTTTCTGGCCTTTTGTCTGTACTATTGTGGATATTCTGCCTCCTGGAAGAACAGGCCCTTTGGATCGATCGGATCAGATGCGGCTTCTTTGCCGTCAAAGATCCGTCCGATATCGTCAACCGGACGCATTCCCTGTCCGATATCCAGGAGTGTGGAGATGATGATCCGTGCCATATTATGAAGGAAGTCATTGGCAGTGATAGTGAATTCCAGTTCATCCCCGCTTCCGTATATGTCAATGGAGAAGATTTCCTTGACTCCGCCTTTTTTCTTTTTAGAGGAAGAGAAGTGCTGAAAATCGTGGCGTCCAACCAGAAGTCCGGATGCTTCACGCATCTTCTGAATATCCGGTTTCTTAAACAGATGATATACATACTTCCGTTCGAATACATCCGGTACTTCTGCAGTGGAGATCCGGTAGATATAGGTGCGTTTCTTTGCATTTAAGGAAGCGTGGAAACGCTCCGGCATATCCTCTACTTCCAGAACAGCAATGTCGGAAGGGAGGTAGCGGTTAAGATAATGCCTGATTTCCCTGGCACTGAGGCTGCAGCCTGTATGGAAATTGACCGTCTGTGCGTAGGCGTGGACTCCGGTCTCTGTCCTGGAAGCACAGAAAAGCTCTGATTTCTGACCGGTCATCCGGAAAATTACTTCAGAAAGTTTTCCGGAAATGGTACTGGAAGTATCCTCACCGGCTCCGAGTCTCTGCCAGCCGTGGTATCTGGAGCCGTCGTATTCTATTGTCAGTCTGATATTTCGCATAGATTTTACTCCTTTTTTCTTTTGTAGTACCATGATATAATAAAAAAAGGAAAAAAGAAAGTCAAAAAGAGGTTAAAATTATGAGTGAAATCATACCAAAGAGAGTCGAGGATTCCATTGTGGAGACGGTCCATCTGGTGCGGCCTACCCATCTGAATTCAGCCGGCCGTCTGTTTGGGGGCGTTTTGATGCAGTGGATTGACGAGGCAGCCGGTATTGTAGCAAAGCGTCATTGCATGAGCAATATTACAACAGCTTCAGTAGATAATCTCCGGTTCATCCGCGGGGCTTATCAAAATGATATGGTTGTGATCCGGGCGAAAATGACTTATACAGGACACACATCCATGGAAATCAGGGTAGATACCTATGTGGAGGATCCGACCGGCATGCGCCGGCCGATCAACCGTGCTTATTTTACGGTAGTGGCGCTGGATGAAAATGACCGTCCAAAAGAAGTTCCCCGTCTGATAGTCGAGTCTGAGACAGAAAAGGCCGAATGGGAAGGGGCTCTGAAAAGAAGAGAAAACCGCCTGATGAGAAAAGAAGAAGGATTTTAAAGAGGAACTGTATTCAGTTCCTCTTTTTCCATGCAGCATTGACAAAGGCGACCATCTGGTCGATTCGGGCCTGTTCTTCCTTGCTTTTCCCTTCCTTTAAAAACTGGAGAATCAAAGTCATTTCATCCTCGGAAAATCGGATTCCTTTTTGATTTGCCTGAGTGATCAAAGACATCATGACAGGCGCCAGATTCCGGCCTGTTTTTCCCTGTGTCCTTTCAAATGCTGTCCGTATCAGTTCCTGTTTCAGCGGATCCAGGTTCCGGATCGCAGGATTCTTCATCCATTCCGCCCACTGGCTGTCCTTCGGATTCATCTTCAGCTTCGCCTCCTTTTTCAAACATTTGACTGTAGAGATCGAACATGTCGTCCGTGCCGGAAGGCATCATAGACCGGAGCAGATCTGCCGGGCCGGGATGTTCTTCTGCGGGACCGGCAGCATTCATCATTTCCATCATGCTCATGGCGGAAAGAGCCATATCGATCTGTTCGGCCTCGTCTTCCTTCATATACGGGCGGAGCTCTTCGAAAATTTCCATTGCGCCCGCCTGTTTTGGCGAGAGACATTCCCCCAGGCCAAAATGAGGGAAGTTCCGGAAATAAGCAAGTGTATTATGAAGCTCCATATATTTGATCCAAACAGCCAGAATTTTCTGAGTGCCGGAAGGCAGATAGGGGAGGAACAGCTTCATAATATGAAGATGTTCGGGTACTACCAGCATATCGAAAGGTGTCATGGGAAATGGAGTTTTGTTCTTCATATGTTTGCATCTCCTATCTGATCCGGCGTTGTAAATATATATGTGAATAAAACCGAAAATATGCGGGCATCATATACTGGAAGAAAAAGGAAAAGGAGAATGAGACATGCCAAGAAAACTGATTCTGGACGGGAATACGGTTTATGAACTGGATGAAGAATGCATGCTGCAGCAAAAATGTTCCGAATACGATAAAGAGACTCTCGCCGTTCACGTTAATAAAGAAGATGAGGAAAAAGCAGTAAGACGTCAGAACAGGAAATAGACCGGAGATGCAATGGATAACGTCTGTTTCAACTGCAGAAATTTTCAGGACCGGAGCAGCCGGTCCTGCTCTTTTTTACAACAGAAGTCTTTTAAAAAAGACAAAAAACTGCTATGATAAAAGACGATGAAAAAAGAAAGAAGGATGCATTATGACAAAAGTAGATATTATCTCCGGCTTCCTCGGAGCCGGAAAGACCACCTTTATCAAACGTCTGGTGACGGATGTATTTCAGGGGGAAAAGATCGTACTGATAGAAAATGAATTCGGAGAAATCGGAATCGACGGCGGATTTCTGAAAGATGCCGGGATCGAGATTACCGAGATGAATTCAGGCTGCATCTGTTGCACCCTCGTGGGAGATTTCAGCGAAGCGCTGAAAAAAGTCGTAGATCAGTATCATCCGGACCGTATCATCATTGAGCCGTCCGGTGTGGGCAAGCTGTCTGACGTGGCAGGAGCGGTCAGAAATGTAGAGGAACACTGCGGAATCGAACTGAACAGCTGTATCACAGTAGCAGACGGAAAGAAAGTAAAGATCTATCTGAAGAACTTCGGTGAATTTTACAGCAATCAGATTGAACATGCCGCAACGATCGTGCTGAGCAGGACCCAGTCCATGACAGACTCAAAACTCAAAGAGGCTGTCGCTCTGATCAGGGAAGAAAACCCGGATGCTGCCATCATCACAACACCATGGGATCAGCTTGACGGGGAAGTGATCCGTAATGCGGTAGAGCAGACTTCCAAGCCGACGGATCTTCTCAATGAAGCATGCCTTCACCATGATCATGACGGATGCTGCCACCATGATCACGAAGATTGCGGCTGTCATGAACATCATCATGACCATGAAGGACATGGACATGAGCATCACCATGATCATGAAGATTGCGGCTGTCATGAACATCACCACCACGATCATGAAGGGCATCATCATGCAGACGATGTGTTTACAAGCTGGGGAACAGAGACCGTAGAGAAATACGACCGTTCCGAGATTGAACAGTTCCTGGATTCTCTTGCAGATGAAGAAACATACGGTACCATTTTAAGAGCAAAGGGAATCGTCGAGGGAACTGACGGAAGCTGGATGGAGTTTGACTATGTGCCGGGAGAATATGAGATCCGTGACACCAAAGCGGATTATACCGGAAAGATCTGTGTGATCGGAACCGATATCCATACTGATAACATTCAGCAGACACTGCATGTATAGACAGGAGAGTGCCAGATGGAAACAGTAGTAGAACTTTTTACAGGATTTCTGGAAAGCGGGAAGACAACTTTAATTAATGAAGCGCTGCACAGCCCGGACTTTCTTGACTACAATCAGACACTTCTGATTGTCTGTGAAGAGGGGGACGAGGAGTACGACGAAGCGTGGCTTAAGAAAAACGGAATCATCAAATACGTGGTAGACGAGGAGGAAAAACTTAATGAATTCTTTCTTGAGGGACTGGAACTGAACTACCGCCCGGATCATGTCATGATCGAGTTCAACGGCACATGGGATCTGAACCGGATGCTGGAGATGAAGCTTCCGCCGGGATGGGAGATTGGAGCAGTACTCTCTACTGTGGATGCAGGCACGGCAGAGATGTATCTTTTGAATATGAGAAATATGTTTCTGGCTCCGCTTCTTTATTCTGATCTGGTTATTGTCAACCGGACAGAGGACGATACGGATAAAGCCAGGATCCGCAGAAGCATCAAGGTGATGAATCCGAGAGCACAGATCGTTTTTGAAAATGAGGACGGAGAGCCGGTTGAGAATACAGAGGAGGATCTGCCGTTTGATCTGAATGCGCCGGTGATCGAGATTGATGAGATCGATTACGGCATCTGGTATCTGGACGCCATGGAGCACCCGGAGCATTACAAAAACAAAAAGCTCAGGTTTCTTGCACAGGTATATAAAAACAAGAAACTGGGAGGCGGTTTTTTTGTGCCGGGCCGTTTTGTGATGACCTGCTGCGAGGAGGATATTACATTTCTTGGGTATCTTTGTAAATGTAAAGAGGAGATTCCCTATCAGAACAGAGACTGGGTATTTGTAACGGTTTCGTTCCGGTATGAATATATGAAGCAGTACAAAGAAAAAGGACCGGTTCTTTACCTGGAAGAGGTTCTTCCGGCAAAGAAACCGGCCAATGATGTGGTAACATTTGATTAGAAGAAAAGAGGAGGCGGGATGTTTTACCCCGCCTCCCCTTTTTGTCAGCAGGCACTAGCAGCAGCCGTTGTCATTATATCCGTTTCCGCCAAATCCGCCGCAGCAGCAGAGCAGAAGGATAATCCACAGGCAGTTGTCACATCCGCCGCCAAAACCGCTTCTTCCGTTTCCTCCGCATCCGCCGCAGCAGCACAGAAGAAGGATGATCCACAGGCAGGAATTACCTCCGAAACCAGAAGAAGATTCGCATCCGCATCCACAGTTTGTTGCACTTAAGTCACTCATATTTTTGCCTCCATATTTGTTATTTACAATGTTATACTATGTAGCAGGGCTTGTAAGTGTTTCCTTGATTTCAAAATATTTCCAAAGAGAAAATATAAGGCGCTCACACAGAGGTTTTTTCTTGAATAGGATGAAAGAAAAGGAGTTTTTTGCGTGAGACGGGTTAAGGAACACGTTCATTATTTTTGTGACGATACACTCTTTGGTCATATCGACGGGCACGGGATCACGACGGCGGTGCTGGATACCGGTATCTCACCGCACCCGGACCTGGAGGGACGGATTGTCGCATTTGGTGATATGCTGCATGGAAAAAGGCGGATGTATGACGATAATTCTCATGGCACTCATGTGGCAGGCATCATTGCAGGATCAGGGAAAATGTCGTCCGGAGTGTATGCAGGCATCGCTCCGGCTTCCCGGATTGTAGCCGTTAAGGTGCTGGATCAGAAAGGGGAAGGAAAGATCCGGCATCTGATAGAAGGCATCCGGGCGATTCTGAAAAACCGGGAAAAATGGGAGATCCGGATCGTGAACATTTCGATCGGAACCCTTCCCCACCGTGGAGACGAGGAAGAGGCGGAGCTTCTGCGCTGGGTGGACCGGATGTGGGATGAGGGCCTTGTAGTTGTTACGGCGGCCGGAAATTTCGGCCCCAGGAGTGGAACCGTAACGATTCCCGGTGTCAGCAAAAAAGTGATCACAGTCGGAGCGTCCGATGACGGAGAGCAAAAAGACCGGTTTGGAAAAGTCGGGACGAATTACTCCGGCAGAGGACCGACATTCGAGTGCGTCTGCAAGCCGGATCTGGTGGCCCCCGGATCCTATATCCGTTCCTGCAACGGATTCGGACAGAAAAAGAATCAGAAGATGTATTCGGTAAAAAGCGGCACCTCCATGTCCGCTCCCATTGTATCCGGGGCAGCGGCGCTTCTTTTGAGCAAATATCCGGATATGAAAAATGTGGAAGTCAAGCTTCGTCTTCTGATGAGCGCGGATGACATGGGAAAGGATGCAAACATTCAGGGAAGAGGGCTGTTAAACATCGAAAAACTGCTCAATCCAAAGCTGTAAAAAATTTTTTATGGTGTCAAGCATTTCCTCTTGACACCGCATTTTATTTATAGTATGATGTCACAGGTGAGAAACATGGATGAAATCGTAATGCGTGCTCTGCTGTATGATTTTTACGGCGAACTGCTGACAGCAAACCAGAAAGAAATATATGAACAGTTTATGCTGGAGGATCTTTCCCTCGGTGAGATTGCCGAAGAGAGAGGCATCAGCAGGCAGGGGGTCCACGATACGATCCGTCGGTGCGAAAAGGCGCTGGAGGGGTATGAGGAGAAGCTCCACCTGATCCGGAAGTTTCTTACAGTAAAAGAGAAGGTACATCAGATTGACCGTCTGCTGGACACCTGGCAGGAAAAGGAGAAAGAGACTCTGATCCGCGAGATCCGGCAGATTTCAGATGAAATCATAGAGGAGTTATAGAATGGCATTTGACAGCTTAACAGAGAAACTTCAGAATGTATTCCGGAATCTGCGAAGCAAGGGACGGCTGACAGAAGAGGATGTAAAGGCGGCCCTCAGAGAAGTCAAGATGGCTCTCCTGGAAGCCGATGTAAACTTCAAAGTTGTAAAGAGCTTTATCAAAAACGTGCAGGAACGCGCGGTCGGACAGGATGTTATGAATGGACTGAATCCTGGACAGATGGTAATCAAGATCGTAAACGAAGAGCTTGTCTCTTTGATGGGGTCTGAGACTACGGAGATCAAGCTGGAACCTGGGAAAGCAACGACCGTCATCATGATGGCAGGGTTACAGGGAGCCGGTAAGACGACCACTACCGCAAAGCTTGCAGGGAAATTCAAGCTCAAAGGCAAGAAACCGCTTCTGGTTGCCTGTGACGTTTACCGTCCGGCGGCGATCCAGCAGCTTCAGATTAACGGGGAGAAGCAGGGTGTAGAAGTATTTTCCATGGGAGAGAAACATAAACCTGCAAATATCGCCAAAGCGGCCATGGAGCATGCGGCGAAGAACGGAAACAACATTGTAATCCTGGATACAGCCGGACGCCTTCATATTGATGAAGACATGATGGAAGAACTTCAGGAAATTAAAGAGGCAGTGACCGTACACCAGACGATCCTTGTGGTGGATGCCATGACTGGTCAGGACGCGGTCAATGTTGCAAAGGAATTCAACGATAAGATTGGAATAGACGGTGTCATTGTCACAAAGCTTGACGGTGATACAAGAGGCGGTGCCGCACTTTCCATCAAGGCCGTGACAGGATGTCCGATCCTGTACGTTGGTATGGGCGAGAAGCTCTCCGATCTGGAACAGTTTTATCCGGACCGGATGGCGTCCAGAATCCTTGGCATGGGTGATATCCTTACCCTGATTGAAAAAGCGGAGGCTGACATCGACGAGGACAAAGCAAAAGAGATGTCCCAGAAACTTCGTAAGGCCCAGTTTGACTTTGAGGATTATCTGGAGTCCATGAAGCAGATGAGAAACATGGGAGGCCTTGGGAATATCCTCGGCATGCTTCCGGGAATCGGCGGCATGATGGGAAAGAAAGGCAAGATGCCTGACATTGATTCCGACGATGCACAAAGGAAGATGGAGCGGATGGAGGCAATCATCTACTCGATGACAGTCAAGGAGCGGAGAAATCCGGACATCCTGACACCTTCCAGAAAGCACCGGATTGCAAAAGGCGCCGGAGTGGACATCTCGGAAGTGAACAAGCTGTGCAAGCAGTTTGAACAGATGAAAAAGATGATGAAGCAGATGCCTGGAATGATGGGCGGCAAAGGTGGTAAAAAGGGAAAATTCAAATTACCTTTTTAACATAAATAAAAGAGAAACAGTATAGTGGAGGTGAAACAAATGGCAGTAAAAATCAGATTAAGAAGAATGGGACAGAAAAAAGCTCCTTTCTATAGAATCATCGTAGCTGATTCCCGTTCCCCAAGAGACGGTAAGTTCATCGAGGAAATCGGTACTTACGATCCGACAAAAGATCCGAGCGTTTTCAAGGTAGACGAAGAAGCAGCAAAGAAATGGTTAAACAACGGAGCACAGCCGACAGAAGTTGTAAGCAAGATTTTTAAAGCAGCTGGTATCGAAAAATAGTCCAGACGTCGGAGGTGCCTGCATATGAAAGAATTAGTAGAAGTAATTGCGAAAGCTCTGGTTGATGAACCGGATCAGGTAGTAGTTACGGAAAAGGTGGAAGGCAGGACTACGGTCATCGAAGTTCATGTGGCAGAAGGCGATATGGGTAAGGTGATCGGCAAACAGGGCCGTATTGCGAAAGCAATTCGTTCTGTTGTAAAGGCTGCCGCCGCAAAAGAAGACAAAAAGGTAGTCGTAGATATCACTTAAGCAGTGATGTCTGCGGACTGCAAAAGCAAGAACAGGCTGCCATGCCGGGCATGTGCGGGACTGTTCTTCATTTTTATAGAGAAGGAGAAGCGTATGGAACAGTTTCTGCAGGTGGGAGTGATTTCAAGCACACACGGAATCAGAGGTGAAGTAAAGGTCTTTCCTACCACGGATGAGAAGACACGCTTTCAGGAGCTGAAAGAAGTCATACTGGATACAGGAAAAGAACAGATGACGCTGGAGATTGAGAATGTCCGTTATTTTAAACAGATGGTCATTCTGAAGTTCAGAGGAATCGATAATATAAATGATATCGAGCGCTATAAAGGCCGCCCGCTTCTCGTTGCAAGAGAAGACGCCGTGCCGCTTGATGAAAACGAATACTACATTGCCGACCTGATCGGCATGGATGTAGTGACGGAGGACGGTTCCTGTTTCGGACGCCTGAGCGATGTCATGGAAACAGGCGCAAATGATGTTTACATCATTCAGACAGAAAAGCAGGGAGAAGTTCTGATTCCGGCCATCCGCGAATGTATTTTGGATGTGGATCCGGAAAAGAGGCAGATGAAGGTTCATCTGATGAAGGGACTGATCCAGTAACAGGAAGGAAACAAAGATGAATTTTCACATTATGACATTGTTTCCGGATATGGTAGAACAGGGATTGAAGACCAGTATCATCGGGCGTGCCGAGGCAAAAGGTCTGTTATCCATTGACGCGGTCAATATCCGGGATTACGCATTTAACAAGCATCAGAGCGTGGATGATTATCCATATGGAGGCGGAGCAGGAATGCTGATGCAGGCAGAGCCGGTTTTTCAGTGCTATGAGGCCGTCTGTCAGAAGACAAAGGCATCAAAGGAAGGAAAAAGACCGAGGCTTGTCTACCTGTCTCCACAGGGCAGGACCTTTAACCAGGAAATGGCGGAAGAATTCGCGAAAGAGGATGAATTGATCCTGCTTTGCGGCCACTATGAAGGGATTGATGAGAGAGTACTGGAAGAGATTGTGACAGATTATGTCTCCATCGGAGACTATGTCCTGACAGGAGGAGAACTCGCGGCTATGGTCATGATAGACGCAATATCAAGGCTGGTACCTGGAGTCCTTCACAATGATGTTTCGGCAGAGTTTGAGAGTTTTCAGGATCACCTTCTGGAATACCCGCAGTATTCCAGGCCGGAGACGTGGCACGGAAAACAGGTGCCGCCGATACTTCTTTCCGGTCATCATGCGAACATTGAAAAGTGGAGAAGGGAACAGTCAATTATCCGGACTGCTGAAAACAGGCCGGATCTGCTTGAAAAAGCAGAACTTACGGAAAAAGAGCAGAAATTCCTCGAAGAATATAGAAAAAACAGCTTGCAATCCTAAAGACTATATGATACACTAGGACTGTTGTGAGAAGAAAGAGATGGTCCTCTGATACGGTATATCAAGTATTAAGAACGTCAAAAGAATCAAGGAGGTCACACAATGAACGAAATCATCAGAAAGATTGAAGCAGAACAGCTCAAAGAAAACGTACCACAGTTTAACGTGGGAGACACTGTAAAAGTTTACGGTAAAATCAAAGAAGGAAACCGTGAAAGAATCCAGGTGTTTGAAGGAACTGTATTAAAGAAACAGGGCGGAAGCACAAGAGAAACTTTCACAGTAAGAAAATTTTCCAACGGTGTGGGCGTTGAGAAGACATGGCCGCTGCACTCTCCAAACGTAGAAAGGGTAGAGGTAGTAAGAAGAGGTAAAGTCAGAAGAGCAAAACTTAACTACTTAAGAGGCCGTGTAGGTAAGAGAGCAAAGGTCAAAGAATTAGTTAAATAGGACATGGGAAGGGGCAAGGTACATTCATGTATGATTGCCCCTTTTGTGTTAAATAAACAGGTATGTTACATGAAGAAAAGAATACAGTTTGGAAAAGAAAAAAAGCAGATTGATTATGACCTGATCCGTACTGTCGGAATCTGGGCATTTAAAATTATTCTTGTATGCCTGCTGGCACTTGTCATTGTGTTTTATTTTGGAAGACAGGTAAAAAATTCAGGAGATTCCATGCGTCCGGCAGTGCTGGACGGGGATATCGTTCTGGTAAACCGAATGATTTATGACGCAAGCAAGCCAAAACGCGGCGATATTATTGTATTCAAGCCAAACGGCAATGAAAACGCCCGATCCTATATCAAGCGGATTATCGGACTTCCCGGAGAGACTGTTCAGATCAAGGACGGGGAAATCTATATTGACGGCGAGAAGCTGGAAGAAAAGTACGAAACAACTGCCATTGAGGATGCCGGAACCGCTTCGGAGGAGATAACTCTGGACGGAGATGAGTATTTTGTTCTGGGCGATAACCGCAGGAACAGTGAAGACAGCAGAATGGCAGATATCGGGAATGTAAAACGTTCCGAGATCGAAGGCAAAGCATGGTTTGTTCTTTCGACAAAAGGAAATTTTGGATTTATATAGATAAAAGGAGGCACCTATGCATTTTCAATGGTACCCGGGTCATATGACCAAAGCGAAAAGAATGATGCAGGAAAATATCAAACTGATTGACCTGATTATCGAACTTGTGGATGCGAGAGTTCCGGTCAGCAGCCGGAACCCGGACATCGATGAACTTGGAAAACAGAAAGCAAGACTGATCCTTCTGAACAAGTCAGATCTGGCATCGGAAGGATGCAACGAAAAATGGGAGAAGTATTTCAAAGATAAGGGCTTTTCCGTTGTGAAGGTGAATTCCAGAAGCGGAGCAGGGATCAAATCCATCAACGGGGTGATTCAGGAAGCCTGCAGGGAGAAAATCGAACGTGACAGAAGACGCGGTATTTTGAACAGACCGGTCCGTGCCATGGTAGTCGGAATTCCGAATGTAGGAAAGTCGACCTTTATCAATTCCCTGGCTGGAAAGGCCTGCACCAAGACCGGAAACAAGCCGGGTGTGACAAAGGGGAAACAGTGGATCCGTCTGAATAAGCAGGTGGAGCTTCTGGACACACCTGGAATTCTCTGGCCGAAGTTTGAGGATCAGGAAGTCGGGATGAAGCTGGCTTTCATTGGATCAATCAAAGATGAGATTTTAAATACAGAAGAGCTTGCTGCAGAGCTGATCCGGCGTTTGCAGGGCAGATACCCGAATCTGACGGAAGAACATTATGGGATAGAGGAAAGCCGGGATCCGTACGAAACACTGCGTTTGATCGCAGAAAAGAAACACTGCCTGACAAAGGGAGGAGAGCTTGACTTAGAGAAAGCGGCTGTATTATTTATGGATGATTTCCGAAGCGGAAAGCTTGGAAGGCTGACGCTGGAAATTCCGGAGGATTACGAATAAGGGGAGACAAAGATGAAACAAGAGGATAAAGAAGAAAAGGGGAAAAGGAAATCAGCTGCGAGGGAAGTGCTGGACTGGATCATCTATATTGGCATTGTCCTGCTGCTTTCCTGGCTGATTATCACATTTGTCGGAGTACGCACTGTAGTAGACGGCCGGTCCATGGAGCCGACACTTCATGACGGAAACAACCTGATTGTAGATAAGCTGTCGTACCGTTTCCGTGATCCGAAACGTTATGAAATCATCGTTTTTCCGTACAAATATGAAGAGAATACATATTATATCAAACGGATTATCGGCCTGCCGGGAGAGACGGTCCAGGTGAAAGACGGGGAAGTCTATATTGACGGGAAACTGCTCGGAGAAGACTACGGGGCAGAGTCGATGGAGGATGCCGGAATTGCCGCGGAGCCGATTCAGCTTGGCGACGATGAATATTTTGTCCTGGGCGATAACCGGAACCACAGCTCGGACAGCCGGGACGCCAGTGTCGGAGTACTGAAAAGGGAGGATCTGATCGGAAGAGCCTGGATCCGGATTTATCCGTTTGATGAAATGGGGTTTGTTGTACATGAGTAAAACAATCAAAGAAATAAAAGAAGAGTTCGGGCGAACCTCTGTGGAGAGCTGGAATGCGCTTTATTCGGAATACGAAGGTGATTCCCGTTCCGGCGTTCAGAAACTGCTTCACTCTTTTCGGAAGCAGGAGGAGGCCAGAAAGCAGGAGCTGATACGTCTGGAGGAAATGTGCCGGTACGAAAAGAAATATGAGTCCTATGATTATATCTGCGGGATTGACGAAGTGGGGAGAGGACCGCTTGCCGGCCCGGTCGTAGCGGCGGCAGTGATCCTGCCAAAGGACTGCCAAATTCTCTATATCAATGATTCAAAAAAACTTTCGGCCAAAAAGCGGGAAGAGCTTTATGGCGAGATCATGGAAAAAGCGATTGCAGTAGGAATCGGGATGGCGGGACCGCAGAGAATTGACGAAATCAATATTCTGCAGGCGACTTATGAGGCAATGAGGGAAGCAGTGAGTAAGCTGACGGTCCGGCCGGATCTGCTGCTCAATGATGCGGTCACGATTCCGGATGTCCTGATTCCACAGGTCCCGATCATCAAAGGAGATGCGAAAAGCATTTCCATCGCCTGTGCCAGTGTTATTGCAAAAGTGACAAGAGACCGGCTGATGGTGGAATACGACAAGGTACTTCCGGAATATGGATTCGCGTCCAATAAAGGGTATGGATCCAAAGACCACATCGAGGCACTGAAAACATATGGACCGTCCCCGATTCACAGAAGCACATTTATCACACACTTTGTGTAACGGAGGATGCCGGATGAATCAGAAAGACAAAGGAAATGCTGCGGAACATCTTGCGGCAGCCTTTCTGGAGAGAAAAGGCTTTCAGATTCTGGAACGGAATTTCCGCTGCCGTGCCGGGGAGATTGATCTGATTGCGAAGGAAGGGGACTGTGTCGTTTTCGCAGAGGTCAAATACCGGAGCAGCACGTCCCTTGGACGGCCGGAGGAAGCGGTTGACCAGAGAAAGCAGCGGCGGATCTGCAGGGCTGCACTTTACTATCTTACAACCCATGGGCTTTTGGAGAGTCCGGTCCGCTTTGATGTGATTGCCGTCCTTGGAGAGGAAATCACGCACTTTGAACATGCATTTGAATTTCAGGAATAACAGGTAACAGATTATGAAAACATGGAAAACAACAAACAATCAGAATGATATTGTGTGCCGCACCGGAGCAGGAGACGTTCCGTATCTGTCGTTTCCGCTTCTTGAGCAGAGCGGTCTGGTACATCATGGATTCTCCACCCGCATGGGCGGAGTGAGTACCGGAATCTATGAGAGCATGAACCTGAGTTTCACAAGGGGAGATGAAGATGCATCTGTCCGGGAGAATTTTGAACGGTTCGGCGCTGCAATCGGCGTCCGGACTTCTGACATGGTCTTTTCCAGACAGACACATACGTCCAATGTCCGTATTGTCACAGAGGAGGATCGTGGAAAAGGAATTGTCTGTCCGGTAGATTACGATAATGTTGACGGCCTTGTCACCGATGTGCCGGGACTCTGCCTTGTGACATTTTATGCAGACTGTGTTCCGCTGTTTTTTCTGGATCCGGTCAGGAAAGTGATTGGTCTGTCCCATTCCGGGTGGCGCGGGACTGTGGCAAAAATCGGCCTGGAAACGGTGAAGAAGATGCAGGAAGTCTATGGAAGCCGCCCGGAGGATACTCTGGCATGTATCGGCCCGTCCATCTGCCAGTCATGCTATGAAGTGAGCGGAGATGTCATTGATGCGTTCCGGGAGTCTTTTTCTCCCAGGCTTTGGGAAACACTGTTCTACGAAAAACCGGACGGGAAATATCAGCTTAACCTCTGGAAAGCAAATGAAGCGGTCTTTGCCGAGGCCGGCATTTTGACGGAACACATTGCGGTGACGAATATCTGTACGAACTGTAATCCGGAGCTATTATATTCACACAGGGCGTCCGGCGGCAGACGGGGGAGTCTTGCCGCCTTTCTTGCCCTGAAAGAAACACAGGAGGGAAATCAACCACCATGTATTACACACTTCTGACAGAAAATGTAACAGAGAGGGTAACCGAAAATATTCAGCAGGAAGTTGAGACACAGACAAACTTTGCTGTCAATTTCCTGAATGAAAATCTGCCAAAGGTCATTGAATTCGGAATCGGTGTGATCTTTGCGCTGATCTTTTTTGCGATCGGAAGGGTTTTGATCAACTGGGTACGGAAACTCGTCCGCGCTTCCATCGAACGGTCCAATGCAGACAAAGGGGTAGAGCAGTTTGTGGATTCCTGTCTTAAGACGGGGCTGTATGCAATACTGATTTTAACAATTGTTGTGCGTTTTGGAGTGGATACTTCTTCGGTAGCAGCGCTTCTTGCTTCCGGAGGTGTGGCAATCGGTCTTGCGTTACAGGGAAGCTTGTCAAACTTCGCCGGAGGAGTGCTGATTCTTCTTCTGAGACCATTTACAGTAGGAGACTATATTATTGAGCATACGGATAATCTGGAAGGAACTGTTAAAGAGATTCAGATTTTCTATACAAAGCTTTCCACTGTTGACAACAAGACGATCGTTATACCAAACGGAAGTTTATCAAACAACAGTCTGACCAATGTAACAGCGATGGATCTTCGACGGCTGGATTTTTATGTCAGAATCGGATACGATGAGGATCTGCAGTCTGCTCAGAAGATTATCCGGCATGTAATGGAGCAGGAGCCGGAAGTAATCAAGGATAAAGAGCATACGGTTTTTGTGGATGATCTGGCAGAAAGTTACGTGAGACTTTGCGTAAGACTATGGCTGAAATCCGATGTATACTGGGATATACGGGCGAGTATCATGGAAAAGACGAAACTTGCACTTGACGAAGCGGGAATCCGCTTTGCCGGACAAAAGATGGAAATTGTCATGAAAGAATGACAGAATCATAAAAAGGCGGCAGAGAGCATCGCGTGAAAATCATGACGGATGCCTCTGCCGTTTTTCTTACATGGAATAGATCTGATATTCCTCTCCTTCCAGAGTTTTCCAGTGAAAGGTACCATTTTCAAGAATCATATAGCTATGCCGGCTGTTCTCTTTTGGAAGAGAGACAGATCCCGGATTCAGATAAGTAAAGGTCTCTGTTTTTGTACATGCAGGCACATGAGTATGTCCGTGAAGCAGGATATCTCCTTCCTGAAGAAGCGGTGGTGTCTGCAGATTATACTGATGACCATGTGTAACAAAAACCATCCGGTCCTTTTCGGAAATCAGACAGTAGTCTGCAAGAATAGGAAAGTTGAGAACCATCTGATCGACTTCGCTGTCACAGTTTCCACGCACACAGAAAACACGTGATGCAAGAGGATTGAGCAGTTCAATCACCTTCTTCGGATCATATTCCGCAGGAAGATCATTGCGCGGGCCGTGATAGAGGATATCTCCAAGAAGAACCAGACGGTCGGCGGATTCGTTTTTAAATGCTTCCAGCATTTTCTTGCAGTAAAAAGCAGATCCGTGGATATCGGATGCAATAAAATATTTCATAGCAGTATTCCTCCTTTTCTCCAAAAGTGTATCACAGTCTAAAAAAATACTCAAGCTCTGCCCGATCGTGATTTGACAGAAAAAGGATCCATCCGATATAATAAGTGGCAGAATCATACTGCCTTTTCAGGTGGAAGAAAGGAATAAAAACATGCGTGTAATAGCAGGAAGTGCAAAACGATTGCAGCTAAAAACGATAGAAGGGCTTGACACAAGGCCGACAACAGACCGGATCAAGGAGACACTGTTTAATATGATTTCCCCGGAACTTGCCGACTGCCGGTTTCTTGATCTGTTCAGCGGCAGCGGAGCCATCGGGATTGAAGCATTAAGCCGCGGCGCGCGGACCGCGTATTTTGTAGAAAAAAACCAAAAGGCGGCAGCCTGCATCCGTGACAATCTGAAACATACCAGACTGGAGGATCGGGCGGTCCTGATGAAAACGGATGTCATCAGCGCACTGAGAAAAATGGAAGGAGAAGCGCCGTTCGATTTCATTTTCATGGATCCGCCGTATCATGCGGGAGCAGAGTTTGAAGTATTTGATTATCTGAGATCTTCTTCACTTGTCAGCGAGGATACCCTGATCATTCTGGAGGCGTCTCTGGACACGGATTTTAGCTTTCTTGACGAGATGGGATACGAGATTATAAAAGAAAAAAAATATAAAACAAACAGGCATATTTTTGTCGAAAGACGTTGAGTTCTTTCGTGGAACGTGATAGAATAACAAAGTAAATGACAGGATTTGTCGAAGTAAGAAGGAGAGTGTAACTATGAGCAGCCGAATTGAGCAGATTATTGATGAAATTGAGGAATACATAGATAATTGTAAGTTCCAGCCATTATCCACGACAAAGATTATTGTGAACAAAGATCAGATCGACGAGTTGTTGAGAGAACTCAGAATGAAGACGCCGGAAGAGATCAAGCGTTATCAGAAGATCATCGATAATAAAGACGCAATCCTTGCAGATGCCCAGACAAAGGCAGATACGATGATTCAGGAAGCAAAAGCAAAGACAGACGAGCTTGTAAGTGATCATGAAATCATGCAGCAGGCATATGCACAGGCAAACGAGATCGTAGCGGCTGCTACGGAACAGGCACAGCAGATTATTGACAGCGCGACTGAGGATGCAAACCAGCTCCGCATGGGTGCCATGGGATATGCAGATGATCTGATGGCAAAAGTAGAAAATATGATCGGACATGCGCTGGATAATTATACATCCAAGTATGACAGCCTTGTCAATTCCCTTCAGGAATCTTACGACATGGTACGCAATGACCGCGAGGAACTCCGGATTCAGGATGAGACAGAAGCAGAGTTCGCTCAGGCTATGGATGAGGAATAATAGCTGCTACAGTATTTGAATATAGAGATACGCCATGAGACTGGCTGCCGCACCGGCAGCCAGTTTTTCTGCAATGTACGGAGTGATTTTCAGACCACTTCCATTCAGCATGCCGTTTGTCTGTGCACCGGCACAAAATCCTCCGAAGGCACAAAGTCCCATGATACAGGCATAGCGTAACGAAAAGGGAAGAGGGAGTGTTTCCAGCATTACCACTCCATTTGTGATCTCCAGAAAAGAAAGCAGCAGCCTGCCTGGAAGAGTACCGGCGAAGGGGAGCTTGCACGCAAGTTCCAGAAATACGGAAAATACAATAATATATCCCCCGATTTTGGTTATCGTTTCAAAGCTGTCCATAATTGACAGATCAAGTACATCCATGGAAAAACGTCCGTTGTCTCCGTGAAAAACTGTCGGTGCCGGATGGGTTTCTTTTTTCAGATAGATCCTGCAAAAGGCGAAGCTCAGTACCACGGGAACAAGAAGAAAAATTATCATGGATCCAAAGACAAGAGAAGGGTCCCCGATCGTCTGGCATACTACAAACCCGGCCATAAAACCAGGGCTGGTATTATTGCAGAAAGAGAGCAGATATGCCCCCTCGCGGGATGAAATCCTCCGGTCCCGCACCAGATCCGCCGTGACCTTCGCACCCATGGGATAACCGCATAAAAATCCGGTAAGCACCGCAAAGCAGCCGCCCGGACTGACAGAAAATAAAGGTCCGAGGACCGGATAGACAAGGCGTGAAATGTGCCGGATCAGACTGGTCCTCAGCATGATATTGACAATAATCAGAAAAGGAAGCAGAGTCGGAAGTACCGTCTCAAACCAGAGCAGCAGCCCGTTCCTGGCCCCCTGAAATACATCTCTCGGAAACAACAGCATGATGACAAATAGGAAAATCGTGAAAATGACAAAAAAATAACGTTTCAAAATTGTTCCTTTGGTAAAAATAGTCAATAAATTGTATGAAAAATATGGTGATTTTAGAAGCACTATGCTATAATAAGTTCAGATTTGGTAAAAAACGAGAGAAAGGGAGATAACAATGGCAGTACTGGAACAATTAGAACCAAAAAAAGTATTTCAGATTTTTGAGGAGCTTTCCTCTGTTCCGCGAGGAACATTTTACGATGAGAAAATCAGCAACTGGTGTGTGGACTTTGCAAAAAAACGGAATCTGGAATACATACAGGACGACGCGGGGAACGTCATTATCAAAAAGCCGGGAACACCTGGATATGAAAATTCGGAGCCGGTCATTCTGCAGGGACATATGGATATGGTCTGCGAGAAAGTGGAGGGCTCAGATCACGATTTTGAGAATGATCCTCTGGAGCTTTATGTAGAAGACGGATATGTAAAAGCGAAAGGAACAACACTTGGCGGTGACGACGGAATTGCCATTGCCTACGCATTTGCGCTTCTCGACAGCGATGATATTCCGCATCCGCCGCTGGAAGTTATTGTGACAACAGACGAAGAGATCGGAATGGGCGGAGCCAATGCCCTTGACATGTCACAGATCAAGGGAAATATTTTCCTCAACATCGACGGAGAAGAGGAAGGCATTATTCTTGCAGGCTGTGCAGGAGGTGTTCTTGAGACTTTGAAGATTCCTGCAGAGAGGGAAGAAAAGAGCGGTTCTGTGATGAGAATCAAAGTAAGAGGACTCCGGGGAGGACATTCCGGATCCCAGATCCACGAGCAGCGTGGAAACGCAAATAAAATCATGGGAAGAATCCTGAATCATCTCGATCAGGGTACTGAGATTGCTCTTGTATCCGTAAGTGGAGGTTCCAAAGATAATGTCATTGCCGGTACGGCAGAAGCAGTAATTGCAGTGGCAGATCCGAAGAAGGCTCAGGAGATTGTATCTGACATGGAAGCTACATTAAAGGCAGAGTTTTCCTCTGATGAACCGGATCTTCAGGTTCCGGTTACCGTCACGGAAGAGACGGTACAGGCACTCACAAAAGAAGTCACAAAGAAAGTGATTTTTGCAATGGTCTGCACACCGTACGGTGTACAGGGACTCAGCAGAGATCTTCCAGGTGTGGTAGAGACTTCCCTGAATCTTGGTATTGTAAAAACTGATGAGACAGCCATCTCCCTGATGTACTATCTGAGAAGCAGCGTGAACTCCCAGATGCAGGAATTAAAATCCATTTTCCGGACATGGGCTGAAATGCTTGGAGGCACTCATGAAGAGAGTGGAGAATATCCTGCATGGATGTATCAGAAAGAATCAAAAATACGTCCTCTGATGGCGGAAGCATACAAGGAAGTCACAGGTAAGGATGCCGTGATTTCTACTGTACATGCCGGACTGGAATGTGGCCTTCTGTCTGCGAAAAAGCCGACACTGGACTGTGTTTCCTTCGGACCGGATATCCCGGATGTACACTCTGTCAATGAGCGTCTGGATATCGAGTCAACCGCGCGTGTATGGGAAATGATCAAAGTGGTTCTCGCAAAACTGAAATAAAACAGAATGTGGACGCCGCGCCGGTGACAGGAATGCTGCCGGCGCGGAACTCTTTGTTTAACAGGAAACTCCGTTCCCTGTTAAACAAAAAACGCTCCGCGGGATGCGCACTCGCGCAAAGCAGAAATTAGTCGCTAAAGCGACCGCGCTCGGCGCGAGAGTTCCGCAAGCGGAACTCTTTATTCTGAAAAGGAGGATATTATGGAATTACAGAATGCATTGGAAACAAGAAGAAGTATCCGGAAATATCAGGCAAAACCGGTGGAGCCTGAGAAAATCCGCCAGATGATCCAGGCGGCTATTCTTGCTCCGTCCTGGAAGAATTCTCAGGTTACGAGATATTATGTCGCACAGTCTGAAGAGGCACTGAAAAAGGTAAGAGAAGCGCTGCCGGAGTTTAACCGCAATAATACAAAAGATGCCCCGGTTCTGATCGTTTCCACCATCGTTAAGGGCCGTTCCGGATACAATGTGGATGGTACTGCCTCCAATGAACTGGAAGACGGCTGGGGATGCTACGACTGCGGCATGCAGAATATGAATCTGCTTCTGAAAGCGACCGAACTTGGTCTGGGAACCCTTGTAATGGGAATCCGGGATGCCGGGAAACTGAAAGAGGTATTTGAGATTCCGGAAGAAGAGATCGTTGTCAGCGTGATCGGAGTCGGATATGCGGATGTAGATCCGGAAATGCCGAAGAGAAAAAGCGTCGATGAAACCGCGAAATTTTATTAAATTCAAATCTGAAAACAAAACTGCCGGATTCCCTGATGAACCGGCAGTTTTTGTTTAACAGGAAACTTCTTGTCATATCCCGGCCGGACATTTCATACTACTAGTCAAAAAGGGGGAAGCTGGCACATATGCAGAGACGCAGAGGATATATGCAGTTTCTGATACTGGTTCTTCTTCTGATTCTGGAAGGAGCTGCCATTCCCAAACTTCAAAATGACGCATCCTATTTTTCCCTTGGCAAAAGCGTTGTTTCGGAAGAGTTTTTCCGCAGTCATGAGCTGACAGAGGAGATGGTCTTGTATATGAGAACTTCCAAAGAACCGGGACGGGCGGCCGGACTGTTTCTTCTGGAACAGAACTTCCACTCGGATATTTCTTTTCCTTCACTGACAAAGCAGAATTTTCAGAAGATCGAAAAACAGTGGCAGGCCAGCCCGTCTTATTCCGCCTATATGGCAGCCTGCGAAAAGATCTGGGCGGATGTCCGGTATTTTCCGGTTATGTTCTGGAAAGAGGAGCCGGATCTTACCGTCACCTACGAAGATTCCTGGATGTATGAGCGGACTTACGGAGGAAAGAGGGGACACGAGGGGACGGATCTGATGGCATCCGAAAATAAAAGAGGGATTTTCCCGATTGTCAGCATGACGGATGGAACGGTCACAAGTAAAGGATGGCTTCCGAAAGGAGGATGGCGGATCGGGATCACGGCACCTCATGGAGGCTATTTCTATTACGCTCATCTGGATTCTTACGCGGATGTGGAAATCGGGGACGAGATAGAGGCAGGAGATCTGATCGGATATATGGGTGACAGCGGATACGGAGACGAGGGGACAACGGGTAAATTCCCGGTACACCTGCATCTTGGGATTTATCTGGAAGAGCCGGACGAAGAAATCAGTATCAATCCATACTGGATTCTCCGATATGCGGAAGACTCCAAACTTTTCTGTAGAAAAAGTGACTGAAGCATGGAGAATTTGCTGCAGGTATGGTATACTGACTCTGTATGCGAAAGGAGAAAATATGGAGTTACCAAAAGCATTTGAAGAGAAAATGAAAACCCTTCTGGGTGAAGAATTTGATGCATATACGGCCTGCTATGAGGAGCCGCGCTACTATGGCCTCCGTGTCAATACTTCCAAAATCAGCGTGGAAGAATTCCAAAAGATCTGTCCGTTTTCCATTACCCCGGTTCCGTGGATCGAAAACGGATTTTATTATGACGGAGAAAAAGAAAGCCCGGCCAGACACCCGTATTATTACGCAGGTCTTTATTATCTGCAGGAGCCAAGTGCCATGACACCGGCCAACCGCCTGGATATTACACCGGGGGAGAGGGTGCTGGACGTCTGTGCCGCTCCCGGCGGAAAGGCGACGGAACTTGGAGCGAAGCTTCAGGGAGAGGGCGTTCTGATCGCCAATGATATCAGCAACTCCCGGGCCAAGGGACTTTTAAAGAATCTCGAACTGTTCGGAATCGGAAATATGCTTGTTCTGAGCGAGGAGCCGGGAAAGCTGATGGACTACTTCCCGGAATATTTTGATAAAATTCTGATCGATGCTCCGTGCTCCGGCGAAGGAATGTTCCGGAAAGATAAAAAGATGATGAAGGCATGGGAGGAACACGGCCCTGAGTTTTTCTCAAAACTTCAAAGAAGCATTCTGACCCAGGCCGCAGCAATGTTGAAGCCGGGCGGAATGCTTCTGTATTCCACCTGTACGTTTGACCCGCTGGAAAATGAGGGAAGCGTCTCCCGGCTTCTGGAACAGTATCCGGAGTTTGAACTTCAGGAGATCCGCCCATATGAAGGATTCCGGGAAGGCCGCCCGGAATATGCTTCCATCCGTCAGGAAGAGTTTCGTAAAACCGTCCGGATTTTCCCACATCACATGAAAGGCGAGGGACATTACCTTGCCCTTCTGAAAAAGGGGAACGGGGAAGGTTCCGAAACACAGACATCCAGGATTCACCCGGCGAAAGGAAGAAGTGCTTCCTACGAGAAACTGCCGGAAGATCTGAGAAATTTTTTGCAGCTTGTGCACCGTCCGTTTGATGCCGGCCGGTTTGATATCCGTAAAGACCGGGTTTACTATATGCCGGAAGGCCTTCCGGATCTTACCGGCATCCGCTTTTTGCGAAGCGGTCTTCTCATTGGAGAACTGAAAAAAGGAAGATTTGAGCCAAGTCAGGCGCTTGCCATGAACCTGAAAAAAGAGGAATATGAGAATATTCTCGATTTTCCGCTTTCAGATGAGCGTGTGATCAAATATCTGAAAGGTGAGACGATTCTCACCGATGATCTGACCGGGCCGAAAGAAAAGGGATGGTATCTCGTCTGCGTGGACGGATATCCGCTTGGATTCGGAAAGCTTTCCCAGGGCACGTTGAAGAACAAATATCTTCCAGGATGGAGATGGATGTCATCATGATGCGGTTAGATCGGATTTTAACAGAGATGGGAGCAGGCAGCCGGCAGGAAGTCAAAAAGCTGATCCGCAAAGGACAGGTCAGCGTGGATGGAGAGATCATCAAAAAGCCGGAGGTCAAAGTAGAGGAAAAAACCGCCAGGATCCGGTGCCTTGGCATTTCGTACCGGTATGAGCCTTATGTTTATTATATGCTCCACAAACCGGCCGGTGTCGTATCTGCGACAGAGGATTCCAAAGAGCGGACCGTACTGGAGCTGCTGGAGAATCCGGCACGAAACGATCTCTTCCCGGTGGGACGCCTTGACAAGGACACAGAGGGGCTTCTGCTTCTGACAAACGACGGAGAGCTGGCCCATCGTCTCCTGTCACCGAAAAAGCATGTGGACAAGACATACGAGGCTGTGATTTCCGGTATTGTCACGGAAGAGGACGCAGCCGCGTTTGCACAGGGAGTGGATATCGGAGACGATACTCTGACGCTTCCGGCAGTGCTGGAAATTTTAAAGACCGATCCGGAACAGAATTGTTCCGAAATTTCCATCACAATACAGGAAGGACGCTATCACCAGATCAAACGGATGTTTGAGGCGGTTGGAAAGCACGTTGTCTATCTGAAACGAATCCGGATGGGGACACTGAATCTGGATCCGGCGCTCCCAAAAGGAGCATCGCGCCGGCTGACAGAAGAAGAGATTGATGCGTTAAAACAGGCCTGAACAAAGGAGGCTAAATGAGAACAGATATGACTGAAAAAACGAAAGCAGTGATCTTTGACATGGACGGGACTCTGATTGACTCCATGTGGATCTGGCCGGACATTGATGCATATTATGTAAAAAAATATCATCTGGAGCTTCCGGATGATTTTCACAGGGCCATTGAGGGAAAGTCCTATCATGAGACTGCACAGTATTTCCGGGATACATTTGACATGGCGCTTTCAACGGAGGAAATCATGGGCGAATGGACCCGCCTTGCCTACCAGAGGTATACCGAGGAGGTCACGTTGAAACCGGGAGTGGAGGAATTCCTACGGTATGGGAAGGAAAACGGAATCCTGTTCGGAATTGCGACGAGTAACGGAAGGATTCTTGCTGAAGCAGCACTGAAAGCGCTTCAGATCGATACCTATTTTACGGCCATGCGGACTTCCGGGGAGGTAAACGTTGGAAAGCCGTCTCCGGATATTTACCTCAAGGTGGCTGAGGACATGCAGGTCCGGCCGGAGCACTGTCTTGTGTTCGAGGACGTACCGATGGGGATTCTGGCAGGAAAACGCGCGGGCATGCAGGTGTGCGCCGTCTACGATGAGTTTTCCCGTCCACTGGATCAGGAAAAGAAAAAACTTGCCGACTATTACATCCATGATTTTCACGATGTAATGGATCGCATCAAAGAGAGGAACACAGATGGAAAATAAGTTTTTACCGGTCTCCCGAAGAGAGATGGAAGAGCGGGGATGGGATCAGGTTGATTTTGTCTACATCAGCGGAGACGCCTATGTAGACCATCCGTCCTTTGGACACGCCATCATTACAAGACTTCTGGAGGCTCATGGATACAGAGTCGGGATCATTGCACAGCCGGACTGGAAGGACAAGAACAGCATTACCGTTTTCGGGGAGCCAAGACTTGCATTTCTTGTATCGGCCGGAAATATGGATTCCATGGTCAACCATTACAGCGTTTCCAAGAAGCGCAGAAGCCAGGACGCCTATACGCCGGGCGGCGTCATGGGGAAACGTCCTGATTACGCCTGTGTCGTCTACGGAAATCTGATCCGCCAGACGTACAAAAAGACGCCGGTGATTCTCGGCGGAATCGAGGCAAGTCTCAGAAGACTGGCCCATTACGATTACTGGTCTGACCGGCTGAAACGCTCCGTGCTTCTGGATTCCGGAGCGGATCTGATTTCCTACGGAATGGGAGAACGCTCCATTGTGGAAATCGCAGATGCATTGAACGCCGGAATCCGGGTGGAAGACCTGACTTATATTGACGGGACAGTCTGCAAGGTCAAAGACCGGGAAGCGATATATGACGCCGTGGAGCTGCCGGCCTATTCCGAGCTTCAGAAAGACAGGCTTCGTTATGCCGAGAGTTTCTATACCCAGTACTGTAATACGGATCCGTTTACGGCAAAGCGGCTGATTGAGCCGTATTCGGAGCACGTCTATGTCGTACAGAATCCGCCTGCAAAGCCGTTGTCCCAGACCGAGATGGACGATGTGTACGCGCTTCCTTACATGCGGACCTATCATCCGATGTACGAAAAGGACGGAGGAATTCCGGCCATCTCAGAAGTGAAATTCAGTCTGATCAGCAACCGGGGATGTTTTGGTGCCTGCAGTTTCTGCGCACTGACATTCCATCAGGGCAGAATCATTCAGACAAGAAGTCATGAGTCCCTTATTGAGGAGGCGAAACTTCTGACGGAGGAGCCGGATTTCAAAGGATATATTCACGATGTAGGCGGACCGACTGCCAACTTCCGGCATCCGGCCTGTGACAAGCAGCTGACTCACGGAGCATGTAAGCACAGACAGTGCCTGTTCCCGAAACCATGCAAAAATCTGAATGTGGATCATAAAGACTACCTGAAGCTCCTGCGAAGCCTCCGGGAAATACCGAAGGTCAAGAAGGTCTTTATCCGTTCCGGTATCCGGTTTGATTATGTCATGGCAGATCCGGATGATACCTTTATGCGGGAGCTTTGCGAATATCACGTAAGCGGGCAGCTCAAAGTAGCGCCGGAACATATTGCGGACCCGGTTCTTCAGATGATGGGAAAACCGGAGAATTCCGTGTACCGCGCATTTACTGAAAAATATAAAAAGATCAACGAACAGCTTGGAAAGAAACAGTATCTGGTGCCATACCTGATGTCGTCTCACCCGGGCTCCACCTTAAAAGAGGCGGTGGCTCTTGCGGAATATCTGCGGGATCTTGGTTATATGCCGGAACAGGTGCAGGACTTTTATCCGACACCGTCCACCATCTCCACCTGTATGTACTACACGGGAGTCGATCCAAGGACAATGAAGCCGGTTTATGTACCGAAGTCCCCGCATGAAAAGGCGATGCAGAGGGCGCTGATTCAGTACCGGAATCCGAAAAACTATGAGCTGGTCATGGAAGCTCTCAAAAAAGTAGGGCGGGAAGATCTGATTGGGTTCGGAAAGCATTGTCTGATCCGTCCGAGGCAGACAAAAGAGGACCGGTATTTTGCAAAAAAACGGCAGCAGTCAAAGGAGGCTGCCGCACCGAGGAAAAAGAAAACCATCAGAAATACACATAAGAAAAAGAAAAAATAGCAGCAGGGAGGAATGTATATGAGGATTGCAGTTGTGACAGGAGCATCTTCCGGGATCGGGAGAGAGTTTGTAACCCGGATCCCCGCATTTTACAGGCAGCTTGATGAGATATGGATCACGGCCAGAAGAGCGGAAAGGCTGGAACAGGTCAAAAAGACCGTGGAGGAGAAAACCGGGATCTATGTCCGGATTTTTGCAGGCGATCTGGAAAAAGATCTGATCTATAAGCAAATCTTAAACCGCCTCGAGAATCAGAATCCGGATGTCAGGATGCTTGTAAATGCCGCCGGATTTGGAAAAATCGGAGAGGCAAAAGAGATTGCCGGGCACGATCCGCAGGCCCAGCTTCGGATGATCGACGTCAACTGCCGCGCGCTCACGAAAATGACGCTGATGATCCTCCCGTACATGAAAAAGGGAAGCAGGATTTTAAATATATCAAGCGGGGCAAGCTTTTGCCCGCAGCCTGGATTTACAGTTTACGCGGCAACAAAGGCGTATGTCACCAGCTTCTCCAGAGGACTCGCCGAAGAGCTGAAAAAAGACGGAATCATTGTGACAGCGGTCTGCCCGGGACCTGTGGATACGGAATTCTTTGAGGTGTCTGGAACCAATAACAGCAAGGCCAAACAGGCAACGATGGTTTCGGCGCAGGATGTAGTCCGGACCGCACTGCTGGATGCAAAAATGAAAAAGCCTGTTTCTGTTCATGGAACATTGATGAAAGGGGCAAGGATCGCCGGTAAACTGATGCCGGAGAATGTCATCTTTTACGCCATGGACAAATGGATGAAATAAAGGGGATCATTTATGAAAATTACAAAAGGGATGCCAGGTTATATCAAGGACCAGAAGAAAAAGCGGATCCTGATCACCATCCTTCTTTTTGGGATCAGCATTGCCGTCTTTCTGACCGGATATCTGACAACACACACGAGAAACAATCTGCTTACCATCGTGGCGATTCTGGGATGCCTTCCGGCCGCCAGATCCGCTGTCGGAATGATTATGCTGCTGCCATACCGGTCTTTTGAGGAAGAGAAAGTCAGGGAGGTGGAAGCAGCGGCTGCCGGAATTCTTTCCGCTTATGACATGGTGCTTACCAGCTCGGAGAAAGTAATGCCTGTAGATGTGCTCCTGATTTCCAGACACCTGATCTGCGGGTATGTTTCCAGAACCAAGGTTCCTCCGGCAGAGGTGGAGGCATATCTCGCCCGGATACTGAAAGAGAATCATTACGACAAAGTAACAGTCAAAATTTTTACTGACTACGATTCCTTTCTGAAGCGGGCCGAAAGTTTTGGAGAAACAAAGCAGAAATCAGAAGGGCAGCCGGACAGAGCGGTGCGTGAAATGCGCCGGCTGATCCTGACGGCTGCGGTATAGGAGAATCCAATGCAGACAATCAGAATTGAAAAGAATGATGCCGGGCAAAGAGCGGACAAGTTTTTGTCCAAATACCTGTCCAAGGCACCAAAAAGCTTTATCTATAAAATGATGCGGAAAAAAAACATCACCCTGAATAAGAAAAAGATGACGGGGAGCGAGCATCTTACCGAGGGAGACCTTATCCAGATGTTTCTCTCCGATGAGACGATCGAAAAATTTTCCGAAAGCAAGTCCCAGGGGCCGGCTGTCAGGGATCAAAAAGCACTGGCCGGAAAGCTTCAGGTACTTTATGAAGATGAGGATGTACTGTTTGTCAACAAGCCGTGCGGACTCCTCTCGCAGAAAGCATCGCCCGGCGACATCTCTCTGGTTGAGTATCTGACAGCCTACCTGCTGGAAAAGGGGGAGATCACACCGGAAGAGCTTCGGCGTTTCCGCCCGTCCATCTGTAACCGCCTGGACCGGAATACAAGCGGCATTGTGACAGCCGGGAAAAGCCTGCGGGGCCTTCAGGTGTTGAGCGGGATGTTGAAAGACCGTTCTGTTCGGAAGTATTATCGGACCATCGTGTACGGACAGATGAGAGAGCCTGTCCGGGCCTGCGGTTTCCTGACCAAGGACGAGCAGCATAACAAAGTATCGATCAGTTCCAAGCCTTCCGAGGGCAGCGTCCCGATCGAGACCGAATATGTTCCAATTCAGACAGGGGCGAAGCACACCCTTCTGGAGGTGCACCTGATTACCGGACGGACCCATCAGATCCGGGCCCACCTTGCTTCCCTCGGATATCCGATTATCGGAGATTACAAATACGGAAACCGGAGAGAAAACGACCGTCTGAAAAAGGAGTTCGGACTGACACACCAGCTTCTTCATGCATACCGGATGGAGTTCCCGGAAGAAACGGCAGAACTGAAAAAGCTGTCCGGCCTGATCGTCCGGGCGGAGCTTCCGAAACAGTTTGAGATGATTCAAAAAGTATATATTTAGAGTGAAAAAGGAGCAGCAACATGGCCACATGGACATCGAGAGGACTGCGGGGTTCTGCCCTGGAGGACTATATCAATCACACAAATGAACAATACCGCAACAAAGGCCTTGCTCTGATTCAGAAGATTCCAACGCCGATCACTCCGGTCCGGATCGACAAAGAACACCGGCACATTACCCTGGCGTATTTCGACCAGAGAAGTACCGTCGATTATATCGGCGCCGTGCAGGGGATTCCGGTCTGCTTCGATGCCAAAGAGTGCGCGGCGGACACCTTCCCGCTTCAGAATGTACACCGGCATCAGGTAGAATTTATGGAGGAATTTGAGCGTCAGGGAGGGATCGCCTTTCTGCTGATCCTCTACACGGGAAGGACAGAGCTTTACTACATGCGTTTTCAGGAACTGAAGCGGTTCTGGGAACGGATGGAGAAAGGCGGAAGAAAAAGTATCCGGTATGAAGAACTGGATCCCGAATTTTTCTTCACATTGAAAAGCGGGTGCATGGTTCCTTATCTGGATGAGATACAGAAAGATCTTGACAAAAGAGAATAAGATTTTTATAATATTCGTTGCAATTTCAATTTAACATGGTAGCATGATAAAGTGAACAAAAAGAAAAAGAGAAAGAGTGGATAAGACATGAAACAGAAAATTTTACACACACCGGAAGGGGTACGGGACATTTACAAAGTAGAGTGCCGGAAAAAGCTGGCACTGCAGGATAAGCTGCATCACGTCCTGCATCTTTATGGCTATCATGATATACAGACGCCGACCTTCGAATATTTTGACGTATTCCGAAAAGAGATCGGAACGATTTCTGTGAAGGAATTATATAAATTTTTTGACCGGGAGGGAAATATCCTTGCGCTTCGGCCGGATATTACGCCTTCTGTTGCCAGAGCTGCTTCGGCTCTGTATGAAATCGAAGAAAAGCCGCTTCGGCTTTGCTATATAGGAAACACGTTTATCAACCATTCCCGCTATCAGGGACGCCTGCGGGAGAATACACAGCTTGGCGCCGAGTATATCGGGGTAGATTCCAAGGATGTGGATGCGGAAATGCTGGCAATGGTTGTGGACTGTTTAAGACAGTCCGGTCTTGAGAATTTCCAGATCAGCGTAGGGAATGTCGGATTCCTGTACAGTCTCATGAAGGAAGCCAAACTTCCGCCGGAATATGAGGAACACCTGCGGCAGCTGATCTCAAACCGGAATTATTACGGTGTGACGGAGCTCCTGGACGAGGCAAATGTCAAACCGGAGATGAAAGAGCTGTTCGGCCATCTGCCGGAACTGGTAGGAGGACCGGAAGTTCTTGATAAGGCGATGGCGATTGCGCCGAACGAGCTTGCAAAACGCGCCATCAAACGTCTGAAAGATACATATGAAATTCTGAAAGCATATACCGTACAGAAATATATCACATTTGACCTGAGCATGAGCGGTGCATACGGCTATTATACAGGCGTGATTTTCAGAGCATATACATTCGGCACCGGAGACGCGGTTGTCAAAGGAGGCCGGTACAATCATCTGATGGAAAAATTCGGAAAGCGTGCGCCTTCCATCGGATTTGCCGTTATTATCGATGAACTGATGAATGCCCTTGCAAGACAGCATGTGCAGATTTCCTACGAAGAGAATGCTGCTATCATTGTCTATGCGGATTCCCAGCGCAGACAGGCGATCAGCCTTGCGAAAGAATTCCGGGCACGCCAGAACAGTACGGAACTGTTCTGCAAAAAGGCCAAAGAATCCCTGGATTATTACATCCAGTACGGTAAGAAAAATCAGGCGGAGAATCTCCTCTATCTTCCGGAAAACGGAGAGATCGAGATGATTAACCTGAAAACCGGGGAACGAAAAACAATCGGACAGAAGAAGGAGGAGGAACAGTCATGAGATATTTGACCTTTGCCCTCTGTAAAGGGCGCCTTGCAAAACAGACGCTGGAGCTTCTGGAGCAGGTTGGCATTACCTGTGAGGAAATGAAAGACAAGTCCTCGCGCAAACTGATTTTTGTAAACGAAGAGCTGAAACTCCGGTTTTTCCTTGCAAAAGGGCCGGATGTTCCGACTTATGTAGAGTACGGAGCCGCGGATATCGGTGTGGTCGGAAAGGATATTATTCTGGAAGAGGACCGGAAAGTCCACGAAGTACTCGACCTGAAATTCGGCGCCTGCCGGATGTGTGTCTGCGGACCGGAAAGCGCAAAGGAGCTTCTGGGACACCGGGAGATTATCCGGGCAGCCACAAAATATCCGAATATCGCAAAAAATTATTTCTTCGACCAGAAGCACCAGACGGTGGAGATCATCAAACTGAACGGTTCCATTGAACTTGCTCCGATCGTCGGGCTTTCCGAAGTAATTGTAGATATCGTTGAGACTGGAACGACATTGAAAGAAAACGGACTGAAAGTTCTGGAGGAAGTCTGCCCGCTTTCCGCAAGAATGATCGTCAATCCGGTCAGCATGAGAATGGAAAATGACAGAATCCGGGAACTGATCACCGGACTGAGGGAAATTTTAAAGTAAAGGCGGGATAGAAGATGAGAATCCAGAAATTGACAGAAGAGACAAAACAGAACCTTTTACAGGATCTGTTAAAGAGAAGTCCGGACAGTTATGGAGAATACGAAGAGCGGGTTGCCGCGATTCTGAAGCAGGTAAAAGAAAAAGGTGATGAGGCGCTCTTTGCCTATACCGAACAGTTTGACCACGCCCATCTTACAAAAGAAACGGTTCGGGTATCCGAAGAGGAGATTGCAGAGGCATATGAAAAAACAGACGAAAAGCTGATCGGTGTAATCAGAAAAGCGCTGGAAAATATCAGAAGCTACCACGAAAAGCAAAAGCAGTACAGCTGGTTTGACAGCAAGCCGGACGGCACGCTTCTCGGACAGAAAGTTACCCCACTGAAACGTGTGGGCGTTTACGTGCCGGGAGGAAAGGCGGTCTATCCGTCTTCCGTACTGATGAATGTGATCCCTGCAAGGATTGCCGGAGTGGACGAGATCATCATGGTGACGCCTCCGGGAAGGGACGGAAAAGTCAGTCCGCATACGCTGGTTGCGGCAAAAGAAGCAGGAGTGGACGCGATCTATAAAGTCGGCGGGGCTCAGGCCATTGCTGCCCTTGCCTACGGGACAGAGAGTATCCCGAAGACGGACAAGATTGTAGGACCGGGTAATATCTATGTTGCCCTTGCAAAAAAAGCAGTTTACGGATATGTCAGCATTGACTCGGTAGCGGGACCTTCGGAAATTCTGGTTATCGCAGATGAAACCGCAAATCCAAGATATGTTGCGGCGGATCTTCTTTCCCAGGCAGAGCACGACGAACTTGCTTCTGCGATTCTGGTAACAACAAGCGCCGAACTGGCAGAGAAGGTATCCGACGAAGTGGATGGATTCTTAAAGGAACTTTCCCGTGCGGAGATTATACAGAAATCACTGGATAATTACGGATATATCCTTGTTGCCCAAACGATGGAGGAAGCCATCGAGACAGCCAATGAAATTGCAAGCGAACATCTGGAAATTCTGACGAAAAATCCGTTCGATGTGATGACAAAGATCCGAAATGCAGGAGCTATCTTCCTTGGAGAGTATGCAAGCGAACCGCTTGGGGACTACTTTGCAGGACCGAACCACATTCTGCCGACAAATGGAACAGCGAAGTTTTTCTCTCCGCTTTCTGTCGACGATTTTATCAAGAAGTCCAGCATTATTTCCTACTCCAGAGATGCGCTTGAGAAAATTCACGAGGACATCGAATATTTTGCGCAGGCAGAGCAGCTGACCGCTCATGCCAATTCGATCAAAGTACGGTTTGAAAAAGAGGGGGAATAGCGATGCCGGAGCGAATTTCAGAACAACACAGAAAGACGAAAGAGACGGATATTTCCGTCCGCCTGAATCTGGACGGGACCGGAAAGACAAAGATCCGGACCGGAATCGGATTTTTTGACCATATGCTGGAAGGGTTTGCAAGGCACGGACTCTTTGACCTGGAAGTGCAGGTAGAAGGCGATCTGAACGTAGATACGCATCACACCATCGAGGATACCGGGATTGTTCTTGGACGGGCGATCGCAGAAGCAGTCGGCGATAAAAAAGGGATCCGGAGGTTTGGATTCTTTCTCCTTCCAATGGATGAAACACTCTCCCTTGCGGCAATCGATCTTTCCGGTCGTCCGTTTCTGAAATATCAGGCAGAGTTTACCGTGGAAAAGATCGGAGAAATGGATACGGAGATGATCCGGGAGTTTTTCTATGCAGTATCCTACAGCGCCATGATGAATCTGCATCTGAAAATCGTAGATGAAGGAAACAATCATCATATGGCGGAGGCGCTTTTTAAAAGTTTTGGAAAGGCTCTTCACATGGCCGTTTCCTTTGAGCCTGGTATGACGGAAGTATGGTCTACAAAAGGTAGCTTATAGAAGAAAGGAACTGAAAACAGATGAGTTATAAAAGAATTGTTCCCTGCTTGTTTTTATGGCAGGGAAAAGCAGTCAGATGGTTCGATGATATGGATGTTCTCTCGGAAGACGCGGTTGCTCTTGCAAAGCATTACAGCGATAAGGGAGCAGACGAGCTTCTTGTATTCGACCTTTCTGATTCGGATGAGGATCATGAGGAGTCCATCGACCTGCTGAAAAAAATCACAAAATCAGCCGGGATCCCTGTTGTAGCAGGAGGAAATATCAAACGTCTGGAAGATGTGAAAAAGATACTTTACACCGGAGCGAAACGGGTCGTTCTGAATTTCTCCAAAGCAAGCTCTGTAAAAATGCTGGAGGAAGCGTCCAAGAGATTCGGAAAAGAGAAGATAGCCGTTTCTCTGAATGATTTCGATACCCTTTTCAAACAGCAGCATCTGATTGAAAAATACAGCAGCGAGATCATTTTCATGCACAGACTGGATCTGAACTCTGTGATGACACTGACAGAAATTCCATATGTGGTCCTGACCGATACGATGGAAGAATCTGAGATTTTCCGGATTCTGAAAAGTCCGGGGGCAAGAGGCATTTCCGGAAAATTTGTCAGCCGCATGGATATGGATTTTCATCTCTTTAAGACCGAATGTCAGGAGTGCGGCATCCAGATGACCTCTTTTGAGAGCGTGCTTGATTTTTCGGATTTCAAGCTGAATTCCGATGGCCTGATTCCGGTTATCGCGCAGAATTACAGAACAGGCGAAGTGCTGATGCTTGCCTATATGAATGAAGAAGCATTTGACCGGACGGTGAAAACCGGAAAAATGACATATTACAGCCGGAGCAGACAGTGTCTCTGGACAAAAGGAGAGACATCCGGACATTTCCAGTATGTCAAATCCCTGACCATCGACTGTGACAAGGATACGCTTCTTGCAAAAGTGGAGCAGATCGGAGCAGCCTGCCATACCGGAAATCCGACTTGCTTTTTCCAGACTATCGCAGGCACGGATTATGATGAAACCAACCCGCTTCAGATTTTTGAAACCGTATATGGCACGATCCTGGACCGGAAGAAGAATCCAAAAGAAGGATCATACACCAATTATCTCTTTGATAAAGGAATTGATAAAATTCTGAAGAAGGTGGGAGAAGAGGCGGCAGAGGTCATTATTGCAGCCAAGAATCCGAACACAGAGGAGTTGAAATACGAGCTCTCCGACTTCCTTTATCATGCCATGGTGCTGATGGTAGAGCGGGGACTTGACTGGAACGACATTATTCAGGAATTATCTGACAGACACTAGCATACTTTGGAAAGACAGGGTATATTATGATTATATATCCTGTCTTTTTTAGACGGCAATGCGGAGGTGTATGGTTTTGAATGACAGCCGGGAAAGAAAGAGAAAAGAGGCACTGGAGCAGATGCGGGCAAGGGAGGAGAATCCGGCGGAGTCCTCCCTTCATGCACCGGCAGTCCACCCGAGATACCGCGCGGCTTACGGAAGTATCTATCCGGAACAGGAAACGCGTCAGACCGGAACATTAGGAGTCCGGATTGTCATCAGTATTCTGCTGTTTGCAGGCTTCCTTTCTCTGGATTATGAGAAGCTTCCTTCGTCTGTTCCACAAAGGACAGAGATTCTCCGTCAGATACAGGCGCCGTTTTCCCTTCCATCCGTGAAACAGTTTGACCTGACCGGTATTTTGTAGTATAGTTATTGAAGAAATTTTCATGAAATGAGGAATACAGATGATTAAAGCAGTATATCCAGGCAGTTTTGACCCGGTTACATTCGGACATCTGGATATCATCACAAGGGCGGCAAAAGTCGTAGATGAACTCATTATCGGCGTCCTTGTCAACCAGAAAAAGACACCGCTTTTTACCATGGAGGAGCGTCTGCAGCTTCTTCAGGAAGTGACAAAAGATTTCCCGAATGTAACAGTAAAGGCATTTGAAGGGCTGACCGTTGAGTTTGCAAAGCAGAACCATGCAAGACTGATTATCCGTGGACTTCGGGCCGTTACGGATTTTGAATATGAAATGCAGTTGGCACAGATCAACCACAGTGTGGACAATGAGATTGATACCATGTTCTTTACGACAAGTCTGGAATATGCCTTTTTAAGTTCTACACTGGTAAAAGAGTTTGCATATTATGGCTCCGATACAGACAGATATGTTCCTAAGGTTGTTTCCAGAGCATTAAAAGCGAAATATCCGGAAGCAGGAAATACACAACAGTAGAGAAATCAGGTGAAGAAGATGAAAATATGGATTGCAGGAGCGGCCGGACAGCTTGGATGCGCGCTTAATGATATGGCAAAGCAGTATCAGCCGGACGCTGAGATTATCAACACAGATATCGAAGAGGTCGATGTGACAAATTTAAATCAGGTTATCGACTTTGCAAAGGAAAAAAGGCCGGATGTGATTTTTGACTGCGCTGCGGTCACAAACGTCGGGACATGTGAAGAATCGCCGGAATACGCCTATAAAGTTAATGCGATCGGTGCAAGAAATCTTGCGATTGCAGCATCTAAAGTTCAGGCCAGAATTCTCCTGCTGTCAACGGATGACGTGTTTAACGGGATCCGTCAGGTGCCGTACCATGAATTTGATGAGACGGATCCGATGACAGTTTATGGAAGAAGCAAACTTGCAGGAGAAAATTATGTCAAGGAATTTGCGCATGACCATTTCATTATCCGGAGCAACTGGGTCTTTGGGCGCGGAAGTGATGCAAATTTTGTCAATCAGATTTTAAAAGCAATTGAAACAAAGACAGAACTCTATATCTCCGATGATCAGTACGGTTCACCGACCAGTGCCAATGCACTGGCGGCATTTATGCTGATACTGATCAATACAGAAGAATACGGGACCTACCATGTGACATGCAGCGGTGTCTGCAACCGGTACGAATTCGCAAAAGAGATTGTAAGGATTGCGGAAAAAGATGTCAGGGTAATCCCTGTACCGACCAGAAAAGCTGAATACTGTTCTGCAAGACCGACTTTTACAGTACTTGACAATTTTCTGATTACGGTACTCGGCATACATAAGATGCCGACATGGATTGATGCACTGGAAGAATATATAGAGCAGGAATACAAAAGATAAAATAAGACAGCAGGAGTAATTATGCATTATACATTTTCGGAGCTTATATGGCTGGTACTGATCTATTCCTTTCTGGGATGGTTCATAGAGACAATTGTCGGAACCATACGGAAAAAGAAATTTGTAAACCGGGGATTTTCTTCAGGACCGTTTTGTTTTATATACGGAACAGCAGCATTGATCATGATTATTTCTCTGGAAGATCTGGAAAATCAGCCGTTTTTCCTGTTTCTCGGATGCATGATAATTGCTACGACGATCGAGTGGTTTGCCGGTAAAATTCTGGAACGGATGAATCAGCGCAAATGGTGGGACTATTCCGATAAAAAATGGAATTTTGACGGATATATCTGTCTGCAGTACAGCGTTCTCTGGGGAGTTCTTGGTGTACTGGCAGTCAAATTCGGAGATGAAGATTTCACCAGGCTGTTTCATCTTATCCCCGGGCCGTTTGGGAATATACTGGTCGGTATCGCCTTTGCCGGAATTATTGTTGATATGTCTGTGTCATCGGCGGCGGCGCTGCGCATTGGCAGGCCGACAAAAGCCGCAGTCCGCTGGAACCGGAAAGTGGCAGTTGTTACGGGAAAATTCACGGCGCTGATTGTCGGCCATGTAGAGCGAAGAATGGAAAAAGCTTATCCTCTGATCCAGGTGGCAAGAGAAGAAGCTGAGAAAGAAGGACGGTTTGCCGAGGGATGCGGATTTTACAAACTGTTCTGGCTGTTCGTTATCGGTTCGCTCCTCGGGGATCTGGTTGAGACCATTTTCTGCCGGATTACAGCAGGAGTATGGATGAGCCGGAGCAGCCTTGTATGGGGGCCGTTCAGTATCATCTGGGGAATGGCGATTGTTGCGGCAACAATTCTTTTACATAAGGACAGAGAGAAGCCGGACCGGTATCTTTTTATGGTCGGCACGTTCCTGGGCGGCGCTTATGAGTACCTGTGCAGTGTTTTCGCCGAATTGTTTTTCGGAAAAGTATTCTGGGATTACAGTGGCATTCCTTTTAATCTGGGCGGGCGAATTAACCTGCTTTACTGTTTCTTCTGGGGAATCGCTGCAGTAATATGGATCAAGGTACTGTATCCACGCATATCCGACTGGATCGAAAAGATACCAAAACTCACAGGATATATTGTTACATGGTGTCTTATCCTGTTTATGGCAGCGAATATGGTTGTATCAGCCGCTGCTCTTGTAAGATACGACCAGAGAGCACAAGGTGATACACCGGACAATGCCGTTGAAAAACTGATTGATACCAGATTTGACGATGCCAGAATGGAGAAGATTTATCCGAATGCCAAATCCGCATGGTGAGCCGGCATACAACCGAAAAAATCAGGGGCCGAAGAGTGATCTTCGGCCTTTTTATACTCTGGAAAACTGATTTCAGGAATTCTTTTCCTGTGTTGACGACATGATGTACATATACTATAATACAAGTACAATATTTTGTACTTGAAAGGACAGTGAAAAGTGTGCTTGCAATAAACTACACAGAATTGCGGAACAATCTGAAAGAATGTATGGACAGAGTGACTGATGATTACGAGACACTTATCATCACCCGAAAGAAAAACCGGAATGTTGTAATGATTTCCGAGGAAATGTACAATAATATGCTGGAAAACATGCATCTGACTGCGAAGGAATCCAACTACAGATGGCTGCTGGAATCGGCCGGACAGTTGAAAAGGGGAAACGAACAGATCCATAATCTGATCGGAATGGCAGAAGATGAAGAATAAGCATTTTACGGAAAATGGATGGAAAGACTATCTTTTTCAGAAGCAAAACGACCGGGAAACACTGAAAAAGATCAATCTGCTTATTGCGGATATCTGTGAAAACGGAACTACCGGAATCGGTAAACCTGAGCCCCTGACAGGCAGGATGGAAGGTTGCTGGAGCCGCCGGATCAATGATAAAGACAGGCTGGTATATTGCATGGACGATGACAATATCTACATTCTTTCCTGTCGTTTTCACGATGATTGATTTCACTTCATATTTTCGTTATAGAAGGAATACATTTAGATAAACAGGGGGAAGCAACATGCAAAGATTTACCAGAAATACATATGAATTTGTCAAACAGGGACTGTTACAGATTCAGGACGAAATTACGAAAGGGGAAAGAGTCTGTGCCAACAGAGCACTGAAAAAAATCATCGGGACACTGGCTCCAAACAAGGAGGCACTTCTCGGATACGCCTATGTTCGGGTCCGCAACAGAGTCGGATCTAAATATGGAAATACAGACAGAAGAGCAGAAATCATCGCGGAGAAAGTACAGATACTGATGGAAGCTTTCTGGGCGAGACCGACACATTACGTAATAGATACGGATCAGTATGGAGCAAAATTCATTAATACATCCGCTGATGCAGACATGTCTTTGGAAGATGCTGTCCGCTTTGCGGAGATGGACGGAGTTGTCATGATCCGTGATCTCAATCTCGGAAAAGGCTTCGAGCGTTATTACCTGGATACAGCACGGAATCGGGAGATTTTAAAACATTACGAAACACGTGAGGAGGAGCCGTCCGAGCGGGAAGTTTTTCGGAAGAAAGCATATGCAAAGTTTCAGATGTGGTGGATGTTTACTCATGGTATCACATTACAGGAATTGTCTGAAACAGCAGATACGTGGCGTCAGAAGCGGGAAGAGGACGTTGATTACAAAGGAAATCTGGAAGATTACCTTTTCGAAAAAGGATTCCACGACCTGATTTACCCATGCTTCAGCGAATTTCTGGAAACGGAATATACTGACCGCGAGTTCATGAAATATCTGCTGGATCCACGGGATCATAAGGCCTACGAAGAGGATGAACTGCTGCAGGAAAAAGAAGCAACAGAACAAAATGAATAATTGGTAATAGGTAATTGCGAAACTCCTTCGTAAACTTGAAGCAAAACAAGGAAAATCCGTACAGGGAAGGAGTTTTGGAATGAAAAGTGGATAACCGGATATTTTAGGCGCACTTTAATAAGCTATCTGCTTTA
>NZ_SPHM01000109.1:0-1159 GCF_005844125.1 Pseudoflavonifractor sp. BSD2780061688st1 E11 | reverse complement strand
GCATACGAGGATTTAGTAAAGATGAGCCTGGATGAGAAGAAGCGTTTACAGTATGAGGCCAGGGAGAAAGCGATCCTTGACTATAGGTCCAACATGGAGGGAGCCGAGAAAAGAGGCTTTCAGCGGGGCGTGAAGCGTGGAATCACACAGGGGATTGAGCGTGGCATGACACAGGGAGAGCAGTCTACACTGATTCGTCTCTACCGGAAGAACAGTCTGACGTTGGAAGAAGCGGCAGAAGAGGCAAAAATGACGGTGGAAGAGTTCCGGAAGCTTGCAGAATTGGAAGAACATTCTATGGAATAAGGTGTGGGAAAAAGAGGTTGAAAGAGTTCATGCATTGGATCACGGAGAATGAAGCGGTTCATACGATGATGACGGCTCTCCTTACATTTCATCAGGCAGCCTTCTATTGGTTGCTGATTTTACCTTGGGGAAAGGCATTTCCCCAAGTGAGCTGTTGATCATGCCATGATTCAGTGGTCAGGAAAGATTCATTTCCGCCGCCCGCTTGACGACCTTGGCAACTGTGTTACGGGATACGCCGCAGCTATGTGCGATGTTCCGTTTACTGAATCCTAAGCTTTTCTGGCGAAGGATTTCTCGATATTTGGTTGTAATAGTGGACTCTGGTTTCTTGTCTTTTCGTTATTGATATGTTACTCTATCTATATCTGAAAAGCATTCGCTTTTCGTATTTCTAAGGCATTCGCCGAATTATTCAAATCTTATTATTGTATACGGCAGATCTAATGGCTGGCAATCGGACAGTTTCTTTTTCGCTTTTCTATCAGGATCATTTATTCCCTAAACCACTTTTTCCAATGGAGAAAATGTGCTACACTTACAACAGACAGAAACATCCTTTTCCAGTGGATGAGAAGCCGGGAAAGGATCGAATTATGAGAAACAACAAAAGAAAAAGAAAGACACAGAATAAGAGAAGACAAACTGCCCGAAACGAAGATTTTATCATGAAACCTTCCGTGGACTGGTGCTTCAAAGAACTGATGAGAAATCCGAAGACGAGAAAGGGATTTATTGCAGTGCTTTTGCAGGTTAAGCCGGAAGAAATTGATGAGACGATCCTGTTGGAAAATGAGCTTCCCAAAGAAGCAGAAGAGGAAAAGCAGGGAATTCTGGATGTGCATGTATGCCT
>NZ_SPHM01000108.1:0-1197 GCF_005844125.1 Pseudoflavonifractor sp. BSD2780061688st1 E11 | reverse complement strand
TTTAATTGTAAATCAGTTTCTGTTGAAAATTCCAGCTGTCCAGATGCAATATTGTTCATTGCCTATATCCAGACAAGCTGATCCTTCTCCTTTTGTTCGTATGTTTTTTATACCTTTTAATTCTATTCATTGTATAATCTTCATCCTATTTTTCCTGTTCTTCATTCTATATTTACGGTATTCATTCTTGGAGTTAGCATTTTTCTTATTTTCTCCTACTCTTATGCTATTAAAAACAGGTCTAGCCTCATATTTTGCATCACATGTATTTCCTTTTTTTATAGCAATTTTAGGTTCTTGCATATAATCATATATTGTCATTTTTTTGTTATAATTTTTAAAAATGTGACGAATCCGAGTTCTAATCATCTATTATTCCCCTTTCAAATAATCATGATACAAAATACATTCATTAAGATAAATATATAATATGTCTGCTATGCCTTTAAGATACTCTAACACAAATCCTCGGTTTTCTATCGCAAAAAGATTTTTCTTTTTACTATCTATACATAGACAGCCAATTATATCATATTTAGGTTCAACTTCTTCGTTATCTTCACCCGGTGTTTTCAAAAAGCGAATTGGCATGACAATTGTGGTTGTATAAGATTTTTTCCATTTTTTATTGCTATTTTTATATTCATTTTTTTTAGAATACTTATTCCAAATCATCAACAATAAAAAAATGTACTCTTTCTTCTACATATCCTTCATTGATATTAAAAATATATTCGAAGTCAGTATTTTCATTCAACGGAATAGGGTTATAATGTTCACTAATCATATTATTTACATTTGATTGTCCACTTCTTGCTAAAGTAATTAATTTCATTTTATTTATATCCATTTCCCCATTCCGAATAAAATCAAATGTTTTTACACAGGCACGCACTTTATACCCCGTCGCTTCAGTCAAATTTCCCGCCAAAGAATCCATCATTTTCATTACTTTTTCTGTCATGTACTTTCTAAATGCAATAGGACGATTATAAGTTTCTTCCTCTGTCACCTCCAGCAAATCGCCATAACAGTCCCTAATCAAGTGCATAATATCGTGAAATCCCTTAGCATACTTGTTTGCCTCTTCCATTTTGTCATTTTTACCTGATTTGATTACTGCAAAAATTGTAAGCAATACAGCTATAACAAAAATTCCTATTGATGCATAGAATACTATTGCCAACTTTTCTTTAG
>NZ_SPHM01000107.1:0-1281 GCF_005844125.1 Pseudoflavonifractor sp. BSD2780061688st1 E11 | reverse complement strand
CTAGTGTACTGACCTGCTGATTTTTAGCAATACTGCCACCTCATTAAGAGGCAGTAGTAAATGTGGGATACAGCGAACTGAGTTTTGTTCTAGCATCACTTGTTCTAAAATGCCAGTTAACCTTTGCTGCCACTGTATTCCGTTCCGTTTCCCATGCGGACAGTTCGCTGCGTAACTGTTCTATTTCAGCGATGCGGCGGTTAAGGCATTGCCTGGTCATTACATTAAGCTCTATTTCAGCAATATCCAGCCAGCTGCCATGCTTTGGCGTGTAATGTATCTCCAGTTTTTTTATGATACGCCTTGCTTCTTCCGCCGGATACCGTTTGTACAGAGATGACGGTTTATGGGTATTAAGGTTATCCATCACAAGGATGATCTTTTCAGCATCGGGGTACATGTTGTCTACAAGATATCTGATCTCCTCTGCCCAGTCTGTGGCTGTACGGTGTTCACGTACACTCACATGGTGAACGCCTCCGAGCGGCTCTACAAAAGCAAAAATGCTGACGGTGCCCTTGCGGACATATTCCGAATCGGTTTTCTGGTCGCTTCCGGGAATCATTGGTAAAGGCTCCCTGATTTCTCCCAAAAGCTGGTACGGCTTCTCATCCATACACACAACTGGATGCTTCTCATCATAGGGGAGTTCATACACATCAAGGATATCCTCCATGCAGGCTATGAATTCTGGGTCTTCTTTTGCTGGAATGCACCAGTAGTCGTTTTTGTGAGGTCGAAGTTTGTTTTTTTTAAAGCTTTGCGGATTGCTTCCCTGCCGACAGGGGTTTCCAGAATTACTTTGGATTCTTCTTCAAGCAGACGGATGGTCCACCGAGAGTGCCCCTCTGGGACAGGGCCGCAGGCAAGTTCGATCAGCCGGGCTTCCGTACGTCCGTCAACCTTACGCCGGGCATTATCTGAATTTATGTTCCGCTTAAATTCAGTAACAGCATCAATGCCGCCATTGATATATTTTGTTACAGTGTTGGTGACAGTTGCCATGCAGACACCATTGGATCTGGCACTTTGTTCATGGGTTAAAACTTTTCCGTGTGCTTCGTCCAGATCGAGAATGATCTGGCATCTGCAGCGGATAGTTTTGGAAGTTTTTTTATTACGGATAACAGATTTCAAATTATTCAATTCTGTTTCTGTAAGATGGATGTTGTATTTTTTTGGTCTTGCCATAGGAATCACCGCCGTTTTTTTTGATTATACATCAGAACAGCTGTGATTACCAGAATATTTAGTTAAATATCATCAAGTCAGCACACTAGT
>NZ_SPHM01000106.1:0-1450 GCF_005844125.1 Pseudoflavonifractor sp. BSD2780061688st1 E11 | reverse complement strand
GTATAACACAAGCGAACCAAAATGATAAGCAGATTTCAAAATCTATTAAGAGATTTTTTGCGCGGTTTCACATCTCTTCGGCATTAAAGGCAGCCAATGCCTATAAGAAAAAGGGAATTCCGGTTGTTGAGGTTTTCCAATACCTTTTCCTGCTGATTTTCTCTAACAGGAGCATGTATATGAGCCTGATTACCGGACGCAACACCCCCGGTTTCGCGAAAGATACCGTTTACCGTTTTATGAAGATGCTACAAATCAACTGGATCCGTTTTACAACCTTGTTGGCCTCCCGGATTATCAGGGACGCCATTGTACCTTTGGATTCCGAGGAACGTAAAAATGTTCTGATCATCGATGATTCCCTGTTTGAGCGGAACCGTTCCAAAAAGGTGGAACTGCTGGCAAAAACTTATGACCATGCAAATCACAGATACCGTTTTGGCTTCCGTATGCTCACGCTGGGATGGTCAGATGGCAGTACCTTCCTGCCGGTCAACAGCGTCCTGCTCTCATCGGAGAATAAAAAGAACCGGGTCAATGAGGCTGCCGCTGTCGATAAACGGACCGCAGGGTACCGGCGCAGGATACTTTCCGTGCAAAAAGGAACCCACGCAATGCTGGAACTGCTGAAAGCCGCTAAAAAAGCGGAGATCCCTGCCAACTATGTCCTTTTTGACAGCTGGTTTGCTTCCCCGAGTACGCTCCATGCGGTAAAATCAATCGGTTATGATGTGATCGGCATGGTGAAAAAGACGCCAAAAATGTTCTTCCGTTATAATGGGGAAGATATGTCCTTGCTCACAATCTATGATAAGAACAAAAAGAGACGTGGACGTTCCCGCTACCTGCTGTCGGTGCTGGTGGATGTGGTGAAGGACGGGGAAAGCATCCCGGCAAAAGTTGTTTATGTCCGCAACCGGAATAAGAGGAAGGAATACTTATGTCTCATCTCAACGGATACAACCCTGGATGAAAACGAGATCATCCGTATTTATGGGAAGCGCTGGGATATCGAAGTCTTTTTCAAGGTATGCAAAAGCTACCTGAACCTCAGCAGGGAGTGCAACTCCTTATCCTATGACGCGATAACAGCCCACACAGCGGTTGTTTTCACGCGGTATATGATGCTGTCCCTGGAGAGCCGGGAATCGAACGACAACCGCTCGCTGGGTGAACTCTTCCTGTATTTTTCAGACGAAATGGCCGATATCACATGGATACAGGCATTTCAAATGCTGCTCCAAATGTTCCGGTCTATCCTCAAGGACAACACCGAACTGACCGAAGAAAAGATCAACGAATTGGTGGATGCATTTATGAACACATTGCCTGTTTTGTTGAAGACACAGCTTCAGGCGGCATAGGGCAAAGGGTGAACTTTGATAATCGAATACCTGCCAGATATTGAATTTTCAAGGTGCATAGGCAAAATCTATGTGCGAAGTTTGAG
>NZ_SPHM01000105.1:0-1459 GCF_005844125.1 Pseudoflavonifractor sp. BSD2780061688st1 E11 | reverse complement strand
GTTTTTTTTGATTATACATCAGAACAGCTGTGATTACCAGAATATTTAGTTAAATATCATCAAGTCAGCACACTAGTATTACAATCATCATACCCTTTACTAGAATTAAAATTTCATATAAATAGAATTTATAAAACAGTCTGTTTGTGTATTTATACACCCACGGGCTGTTTTTGCTTTATTAAAAAGTTTTTTCAATTTTTTCCGATTTCAACTTAGCAAATCACACCTGCCATTCCCTATATGGTGCGGAAAGAGGGATAAACACTTTTCACGTCATAACGGAAAGGGGGTGAGATTGATGAAACTGTCTGACTTCCAAAAAACTGTTCAATGCCGTTTTGAAAGCTGTTTGAAGAAAGTTGTCCGTCATGTTGTTAAGGACTATCAGCAGGGATTGAAGCGACGAAAAGACAAAGAAATTCCGTTCTGTGAACTTCCAGAAATCGTTGTTGAAAAACTGGCTGTCTGGGACGAATACGAAACAGACTATACGATTTTTAATGTATGTGGTAATGATATTCGTATTTGTGATGATGAACTGGCAGAAGCCTTGAAACATTTGTCTGAACGTAATCGAGAGAATTTGCTGATGTATTATTTCTTGGAAATGAGCGATACCGAGATTGCAAAAAGACAAAACATTTCAAGAAGTGGTGTTTTTCAAAACCGACACAATTCACTAGAGCTTATGAAAAAAATATTAAAGGAGAAAAGATAGCAAATGAAACACACAATGAAAAAACCGTCCTACTATTTGCTTTCGCAGGCTATGGACGGGGACGAAAAAGCGATTGAAAAGATACTGGCATTTTATGACCCATACATATCAAAGTGCTGTCTGCGTCCACTCTATGATGAATACGGAAATGTTTATATTGTCGTAGATATGGAGTTAAAAGGACTTATCAGAGAAGCACTTATCAAAATGATTTTAGGGTTTGATATTGCCTTAGAAATCGAAGAAGAATAACAAGCAGTAACCGCAGAGCATGATTTGTTCAATCCCCCTCTTTCCTGCTCTGCCCCTGCTTCTATATGAAAGCAACACGCTTTCGCCGCAGCTCTTTGACAACTGAATAAAGCAGACAGATACGTTTGTGAGATAGCGAGCCACGGGAACTGTACGCCACGACCTTTTCAAAAGAAAGCGAGCGACCCACGCAGTGATCCGAGAGCGACTGTTGGAAAAGTCGTTTTGCCACGACCTATCCTCACAGAATAATGATACGTCCGCATGGTGCGGTTCTGCCCACAAGAATGGGAATAGTTGAGATACTAACGGAGCTTTCCAAAGCCGTCTGCCTGCTTCTGTAACATTGTGAAAAATACGCATATTGGATAAGCCTATGTGCGTATGTTGAGAATAGATAGCTGACTAAGGGGGTTGATAACTTGGCTAAAAAAGAATCTGCACAATATATCGTAGAACGGGAATTTTTAGGTAAATTTTCCGTAG
>NZ_SPHM01000104.1:0-1476 GCF_005844125.1 Pseudoflavonifractor sp. BSD2780061688st1 E11 | reverse complement strand
AGGCATACATGCACATCCAGAATTCCCTGCTTTTCCTCTTCTGCTTCTTTGGGAAGCTCATTTTCCAACAGGATCGTTTCATCAATTTCTTCCGGCTTAACCTGCAAAAGCACTGCAATAAATCCTTTTCTTGTCTTAGGATTTCTCATCAGCTCTTTGAAACACCAGTCCACGGAAGGCTTCATGATAAAATCTTCGCTTCGGGCAGTTTGTCTTCTCTTATTTTGTGTTTTTCTTTTTCTTTTGTTTTTTCTCATAGTCCATCCTTTCCCGGCTTCTCATCCGCTGGAAAAGGATGTTTCTGTCTGCTGTAAGTGTAACACATTTTCTTCATTTGAAAAAGTGGTTTGCCTGAGAAAGGAATATAGAAATGTAAGAAGCCATCCGATTACCGGCCAATGTGTCTGCCGTATATAAATGTAATGTTTGAAAATTTCGGCGAATGCCTTAGAAATACGAAAAGCGAGTGCTTTTCAGATATGGGTAGAGTAACATATCAATAACGAAAATGCAAGAAACCAGAGGCACTATTACAACCAAGTATCGAGAAATCCTTCGCCAGAAAAGCTTAGGATTTAGTAAACGGAACATCGCACATAGCTGCGGCGTATCCCGTAACACAGTTGCCAAGGTCGTCAAACGGACGGCGGAAATGAATCTTTCCTGGCAAGTGAATCATAAGATGACCGACAACTCACTTGGAGAAGCTTTTCCCCAAGTGAAAATCATCAACCAATAAAAAACTACCTGATGATAAAGTTATGATCTTACAGGACACGCTGTCAAGTTCTCCGTTCGATGATCCAAAAATAGAACCTCTTTGCCAGGGAACAGTACAGTGCTCTGTTATTTTTCACATATTCTTTCTCTATATAGGAATATATAGATTGAAATACCTTCATATTTTATTTTTGATTCGTGGATGAACCTTGTACCTGTTTGTGAGCAAAATTTCCATAATAGAATTCTGCATCTCCAGAGATAAATCAGTATAATACCATGCCATCGAATGGTGCTCATTATCATACAATTCTAAAAATGGCTTATAAAAGGTATCATTAATTTCCTTTCTTCCTTCCCGATAGTCCTCTCTATAACTTGTATATCTTCCAAGAAAAAATGTAAGGAGCGCCGTCATCATCGTAAGAACCGCTTCATTCTCCGTAACCCAATGCATTAACGCTTTCAATATCTTTTCCCCACACCTTATTCCATAGAATGTTCTGCCAATTCCACAAGCTTGCGAAACTCTTCTACTGTCATGTTTGCTTCTTCTGCAGCCTCCTCCAACGTCAGACGATTCTTCTGATAGAGCCGAATCAACATGACCTGACCACCTTGTATCATGCCTCGCTGAAATCCCCTCTTCCTGGCTCCCTCCATGTTGGAACGATAGTCCAGGATCGCTTTCTCCCTGGCCTCATACTGTAAACGCTTCTTCTCATCCAGGCTCATCTTTACTAAATCCTCGTATGC
>NZ_SPHM01000103.1:0-1476 GCF_005844125.1 Pseudoflavonifractor sp. BSD2780061688st1 E11 | reverse complement strand
GCACAGCACTGATGGAGCAGACCGTAAAGGAGTCTCTGGTTGCAGTAGATCAGGGGATTGAGCTCATGAGGAAGCGTAAACACCACATGGAAGTAAGGGGAATCGATGACTTCCGCCCTGCGCTGATCGACCCAGAGTTCTTTGAATACACCCTGACAGTTTGGACAGCTGCGGCTGCGGCAGGAATTATTATGGAACTCCATATGACCGCACTCAGAACACCTGCTGACATTGACACCAAGCCCGCCGGACTTGCAGTCAAGGATTGCACGGGAGGCTTTCCGCTGTTCCGGAGACTGAACCTGTTGGGAGAGACAGTAATCGTCATAAGAATCCAGCCAGACTTTTTGAATCGGAAGGTTACTCAACGGAATCACCTCCCGTCCAGTCAAAAGGAGAGGAGACATGCCTGTCCTGGAAGGAAGCAAGATGGATATAGATCAGGGTCGACTTCAAGGACTTGTGTCCCATGAGATTTTTGATGGTAAGCAGGTCGGCCCCGTTTTCATAAAGGTGAGTTCCAAAGGCATGCCGGAAAGAATGGCAGGTGAACCGGTGTTCCCAGCCGAGAAATTCTTCATGGGCACGCAGATGTCTTGTAACGTAAAAGGTATCGATGGGACGGGAAGGGTCCGTCTGTTTCGGGAAAAGCCAGCCGCAGGGACGGCCGCATGCAAACCAGTAGCGGGTGAGAAGATCAAGAGCTTTTTGGGAAAGGATTGCATAGCGGTCGGAGCGGTTTTTGGAGCGCGCAACATGGATCCGCATCGTTTTGCGCTCAATATCACAGTAACGGAGATTACAGACTTCGCTGACCCTGAGGCCGGCAGAATACATGAGTGCAACCATCGCTTTGGGTTTTGGATCCGACAGGGTGGAGATAAAAGTATGGACTTCCTTTTTGGTCGGGACAAAGGGAAGATAGGAATCGAATTTCCTGATAGGAAGCTGTGTTGGATCCCATGGTTTATGAAGCACGTAGATGGTGAAGAACCGGAGCTGGGAGATACAGGCATTGATGGTACGGTCGGAAAGGGACCGATTCTTCTGAAGCCAGCGGATAAAATCCCGGAGTTCATCCCAGGAGACCTCCTCAGGCAGCTTGTGAAGAACAGAGTGAAGGTAATCCAGATAAGAACGGATATAAGTAGAATAAGAAGTTAAAGTATGGTCAGTAAGACCCCGGAGGGAGATCATCTCCCGGTAAATATTGAAATAGTCCATGACGGAACCTCCTTGAAAAAAATAATAAAAGACCGGCAGTGAAAGGACCTGTCAAGGAGGAGGTCTTGGGAAAAAAAGAGATATGTAGTTGTAGAGGATAAAAAAACATGTTAAACTAATCATAGCAGTTGGCGGTTTATGAAGATTGGTGTGTGTGGTAACTCAACAATACAACATAAATACAAAAACTGCTACTTTTTTTGGAAAAAAGTGATGGAAATGCGTACCTTGCACTAGCCGTCGCGCTAGCGA
>NZ_SPHM01000102.1:0-1579 GCF_005844125.1 Pseudoflavonifractor sp. BSD2780061688st1 E11 | reverse complement strand
TAAAAAAGTGTCTTCGACACTTCAGCCCCCTAGCCCCCATTCATGGGGGAATTGGGGGTTTCTTTTTATGTGTTTTTCCTGCATAATAGACTTATGAATATATTACAAACCATTTTTAAAGACCATTATGAAGAAATTATATATACTCTCCACCCCAGAAAAACTGAAGTGGAAAATATCGATAAGATGATCAATTGTGGCGATCCTTCCTTTGGCGGGGCCATGTATGGCTGCCCTTCCTGCGGTAAGCTGAAATTTGTCCCTTTCCGCTGCCACAGCCGTTTCTGCCCTACCTGTGGAAATAAATATGCCATGGATCGTACTACCTCTATGTCCTTTAAACTTATTGATGTCCCTCACCGCCATTGTGTCTTTACCATTGATGAACAGCTCCGGGACTTTTTTCTCAATGACCGCTCCCTCCTCGACTGTCTTTTCCATGCCGTAAACAGCGTTGTCTCCCGTATGTTTTTTAAGCAGAATAAATCCATGAACTTCACTCCCGGTTTCATCATGGTCCTCCATACCTTCGGCAGGGACCTCAAATGGAACCCTCATATCCATTGTCTTATTTCTGAGGGCGGTTACAGCGACAATGCTTTCTGGCGCAAGACTCATCATTTCAACTATACTTATCTGCGCAACGCTTTCCGTACTGCTCTCCTGAATGAATTGGAGGCTAAGATCGGCCCTTCTTTTAAAAAGGTGAAGGCTCGCTGCTACCGGGAACACAAAGACGGCTTCTATGTCTATGCCAAACCCAATAACTGTGACCCGAAAACTGCTATCAAATATATCGGCCGCTATCTCGGCCGTCCGGTGATCGCTACTTCCCGCATTGACAACTATGATGCTGACTTCGTTACCTTCCATTACAATCGCCATGAAGATGATCAATATGTGGAAGAGACTATCCCGGTCATGGAATTTATACAGCGTCTGGTCCGTCATATCCCGGAAAAACATTTTAAGATGATCCGCTATGGCGGCATTTATGCCAGGCACAGGGAGATTGATAAAAAACTCCGCAGGACCATTTCCCGGGAAAAACACCACATTTACAGGAGTTTTAACCAGTGGCGTACCGCCATCCTTTCTTCCTTTGGTTATGACCCGATCAAATGTGAATGCGGTACAACCATGCTGTTCTTAGAGCTTTATTTCAATCATAAACGTGTTTCTCTGGAAGAAATGTACGAGAAAGCCATGTCCCGTTCTCGTGGAAAGAGGTCCTCTGCATGACTTCTCCAAATCTTATTCCTGTGGTATACTCCTCCTAAAGGAGGGCTGTATATATGGATCCAAGTACAGAGAAACTGCGAAAAAAATATATGGATAATCCGCCGGAAGGAATGACATCCGAGGACATTCGCCGTATGAGCGAGGATGATCTTCTGGATATGGATTATTTCTTAAATGAAGATGATCCATTTGACGATGGTTTTGGCGAAGAAGGTTTCTATATCTTCTGATCCTGCCAACGTCTTATTGTCATACCCAAACGCATGTTTATCTAACATATGTTCGATGAACATGCGTTCTTTTTTTGACTGCTCCAAAAACGCAATTTCCTATAAAG
>NZ_SPHM01000101.1:0-1588 GCF_005844125.1 Pseudoflavonifractor sp. BSD2780061688st1 E11 | reverse complement strand
ACTAAGACTTCCCATACCTGAAATGGGCTTCGCTCCTTGAAAATTCAATATTTCAGCTGACAAAATAGTGATTTATGCCCCTATAGCCTCAGGATGAAGTGCGTTACGCAGATATTTCGGCAGTCTTGCTTCAAAATCAGCAGTAAAAGCTGTCAATTGCTCATCGCTGAGTTTTAAGATTTCCTGAAGGCTTGCCATCAAGGCATCCATTAGGATGCCAAGTGATCTATGGAAAGTAATGTCCGCCATTTCATCAACTAGGAAAAAGAACAATTCGCCAAGCGTCCTCTGATCTTCATTTTGGCGCTGTTCCATTGCGAGTAACATGTATCTGGTAAACACGATAGCTACGTGAGCTGTCAGTGCATCATAGGATAAGCTGCGGCATTCTCCAATCAGATTCAGCATAGATTTGCAGGTCTTGAAGAAAACCTCAATCTGCCAGCGCTTTCCATAAACACGGATAATCTCTTCTTCGGAAAGGGTCGTATCTGTACAGATAAAAGCAAGCCAGTCCTTGCGATTTGCTTTATTCCTTACGCAAACGATTTTCGCCGGAATAGGATTCTCTTTTCCTACCATGACGTCAACAGAAAGCAGATACTTTGATCTGCCACGGCGTTTTTTGTTCCTGGAATAGATCTCTTTGATATTCAGCTGTTCACCACAGTATGAATACTTGATGCGGCTGCTTTTCTTGAGCATAGCAATCACATCCATCCCCTTTGAATGGATGGCTGTGATCTGTGCCGGGTTGGAAAACCAGGAATCAAAAAGGACATAATCAGCCTTTAGTCCTGCACTGAGAGCAGTATCCAACAAGGCCATCATTGCTTCAGGTGCTTTTGTCTGGGCAAGCTTGCGCCTTTTTCCTGCAATGGTTCTGTTATCAAAGTTCTTTACCGGACCGATAATATTTGCTTCTTTTGCAGATGCTAACAGACAGCTGTTTACCGGGATCAGTGTATTTCCGTCACTCCAGCTTAATGTAAGCATCCGAAACCCTTTTTTGAAATGCATATCGGTGTGGTCGAATACTTTTGATCCCAGTTCTGTTTTCTTGCAGCTGGTTCGACTAAAAAGGCTGTCATCAACAATGAACACATTTTTCCTGCTATCGTCCGTTAGATCTTTGAGATCATTATTGACGATATCAGCAGCCAGAAGAGAAGTAAAACGGAGCCAGTTTGTTTTTGCCGAATTTAGGAACCGATAAAAAGTGTTCTTTGAAAAATCTTCCTTAAAAGAGCCAGTTCGTTGCTGCATATACATGCTTCTTCCGACAAAAATGTTGCTGAGCTTGTAGCGGAGCAGAGAAACAGGTGAAACACCTTTTTCTTTCATCCCATTGCATTTAGCGAGAAGCTTGCCGACATGATGCCTGGAAAAAAATCTCTGAACACAATCAATTAACTCGTTCTCATCGCAATAGTTTTGTGGTATACTGGACATGGCATAAATCTCCTTTGTATAGATGGTTTTTCGTCAATTCCATTATACCAAACGGGACAGGTTTATGCCTTTTTTATTGGCTGAAATATTGAATTTTCAAGGTTCAACACACCGTATTGGTGTGGGAAGTTTTAGT
>NZ_SPHM01000100.1:0-1588 GCF_005844125.1 Pseudoflavonifractor sp. BSD2780061688st1 E11 | reverse complement strand
ACTAAGACTTCCCATACCTTAAATGGGCTTCGCACCTTGAAAATTCAATATTTCAGCTAACAAAATAGAGATTTATGCTGCTATAGCCACAGGATGAAGCGCACGCCTGAGATATTCAGGCAGACGAGCCTCAAAATCAGCAGTAAATGCTGCCAGTTGGTTCTCACTGAGCTTGAATATCTCCTGAAGACTTGCCATGAAAGCATCCATCAGAATGCAAAGAGATCTTGAAAAGGTAATATCCGCCATTTCATCCACCAGGAAGAAGAAGAGTTCTCCAAGCGTTCTCTGGTCTTCGTTTTGACGCTGCTCCAGAGCAAGTAACATATATCTGGTAAAAACAATTGCGGTATGAGCAGTCAGTGCATCATAGGAAAGGCTGTGGCATTCCCCGATCAGATTCAGCATGGATTTGCAGGTTTTGAAGAATACTTCAATCTGCCAGCGCTTGCCATAAATACGGATGATCTCTTCTTCACAAAGAGCCGGATCCGTGCAGAGGAACGCAAGCCAGTCCTTGCGATTCGCCTTGTTTCGCACACATACGATTTTTGCCGGGAAAGGATTCTCTTTCCCGAGCATGATATCAACGGAAAGCAGGTATTTTGATCTGCCGCGGCGCTTCTTGTTTCTGGAATAGATTTCCTTGATGTTAAGCTGTTCACCCTTGTATCCGTACTTGATCCGGCTGCTTTTCTTGATCATGGCAATGACATCCATGTTTCTGGATTTAATGGCTGTGATCTGTGCCGGATTGGCAAACCAGCAGTCGAACAGGACATAGTCCGCTGATAATCCGGAAGATACAGCAGTATCCAGAAGCGTGAGCATTACTTCAGGTGCTTTGGTCTGAGCCAGCTTTCTGCGCTTTCCCGCAATGGTCCGCTTATCAAAAGTATGGACTGGTCCGATGATATTGGTTTCTTTTGACGATGCAATCAGGCAGCTGTTAACCGGGATCAGAGTATTCCCATCACTCCAACTGAGTGTAAGCATACGGTATCCCTTTTTATAGGTCATATCTGTATGATCAAAAACACGGGATCCCAGTTCTGTCTTTTTGCAGCTGGACCGGTTGAAAAGGCTGTCATCTACAATAAAGACGTTGGTGCGCTTTTCATCTGTAAGATCCTTCAGATCATTGTTGACGATATCTGCCGCAAGAAGCGAAGTGAAACGAAGCCAGTTTGTCTTTGTGGAATTCAGGAAACGATAAAAGGTATTTTTAGAGAATCCTTCCTTGAAGGATCCAGTGCGCTGCTGCATATACATGCTTCGCCCTACGAAAACATTTCCAAGCTTATATCTCAAAAGAGAAATGGCAGGGACGCCTTTTTCTTTCGTGCCATTGCATTTGGCCAGTAGTTTTCCAATATGGTGTTTTGAAAAAAATCTCTGGATACAGTCAAGTAGGGCTATCTCGTTCGTGTTGTTCTGTGCTATAATGGACATGGCATAAATCTCCTTTGTGAAAGTGGTTTCTGACAATTCCATTATAGCAAACGGAATGTATTTATGCCTTTTTTATTGGCTGAAATATTGAATTTTCAAGGTTCAACACACCTTATTGGTGTGGGAAGTCTTAGTT